>CAYWGE010000191.1:0-4130 GCA_964457215.1 uncultured Pseudomonadota bacterium | reverse complement strand
TAAGTCGGTTACGCCGACTCATAGCGCAGCTATTGAATTGAATTCTTAAACGACGTTTTACTAACAGGACCGTAGTTTAGAGGGTCAAAGGCCAGTCCTGTAGTACTTGAAATCCACATTTGTAGTCCAAACTGTGGAGTTCATAGTAGACAAATGAAACTAGAAGATTTTTTAGCCAAAGAATCGGTCATTGCAGAGCTTCATGCGCGGGGGCGCGATGAGGCTTTGCACGAACTTTCTAAAGTTTTGTGTAAAACAGATCCTGTTCTTCAAGAGTCTGAAGTCTACGAAATATTCCAGGAACGAGAAAAATTAGGCAGTACTGGCATCGGAGAGGGTGTTGCGATTCCTCATGGGAAGTCCGCTCATGTGAAAAAAATGCTGGTAAGTTTTGGAAGAAGTTCTGAGGGAATTGATTTTGCTTCTCAAGACGGCGAGCCTACCCACCTTTTTTTCGCTTTATTAGCCCCGGAAAATGCCGCGGGGCTTCATCTTAAGCTTCTGGCCAAATTATCCCGAATCCTGAAAAATCGAAGCTTTCGAGAAAAGCTTATTCAGGCTTCTACAGCCGAAGATCTTTATCAGCTGTTAATAAATGAAGAGGGCGCTCTCTAGTACATCATCCAGTAAGTTTTTAACGGGTCTGCAACCCGTTAAAATAATAAAAAACGTACTTGTGTCGTGATCTTAATGTAAAAATAAAAGGGATAAGATTCTAGCATGATTAGTATTCAAGTGGCTGATTTTCTTCATGACAATGAGTATAATCTCAATCTTGAACTTGTCTCTGGGAAAAAAGGCCTCATTAAAAAAATTACAATTCCCCGCATTCAAAAGCCAGGACTTGCTTTGACAGGAGATACCTCTAATCTTCACTCTGGAAGGGTTCAAGTCTTGGGCAAGTCCGAAATTACTTATTTACAAACCCTTCCTCCTAAAAAACTTCGACAAATCGTTGAAAAAATTTGTGCAGTCGATATCGCCTGTATGGTCGTCGCCCGAGGAAATCCAGCTCCTAAAGTTTTGCTCGAGGTAGCGGAAGAAAAAAATATTCCTGTTTTTTCGACGAATCTTCTAACAAGTACTTTTATCAACCGGGTCACACGTTTTTTAGAAGATAAACTTACCGCTTCTACGACTATGCATGGCGTTTTTGTGGATGTTTTTGCGGTAGGCGTTTTAATCATTGGTAAAAGTGGTATCGGAAAAAGCGAATGCGCACTCGATTTAGTCTTGAGAGGCCATCGTTTAGTGGCGGACGATGTGGTGGAAGTACGCAAAAAACCTCCTTCTACTCTTTCGGGAATGGGTATGGGGGTAATTAAACACCACATGGAAATTCGAGGTTTAGGGATTTTAAATATTAAAGATCTTTTTGGGGTTGCGGCCACTCGTGATCAGAAAATGATTGAGATTGTGGTGGAGTTGGTGGAGTGGGATCCCAACCAAGAATACGACCGATTAGGAATTGATGAACAAAAATATTCTATTTTAGATGTAAAAGTGCCTTACTTGAAATTGCCTGTCAGACCTGGCCGTAACCTGACGACACTTATTGAAGTAGCCGCCCGAAATCATTTATTAAAATTAAAAGGGCATTTTTCAGCGCATGAATTTCAAGAAAGGCTTAACCGTGAAATTTTAGCCCAAGAGAAAATTAAAAAGACCCTCTGGAGTTCTTTAGAATAAATTCCTTCTTTAAATTAGTATAGGCGTTTTTCATGTTAGAAAATTTATTTCAAATTGGTTTGGTGATTGTGACCCACGGCTATATTGGCGAAGAAATGAAGCGCGCCGTTGAATTTATTTTAAAAGAAAAAATTCGGCTTCAGGTCGTATCGGTTCCCGACTCTGAAAATACTGAGAAGAATCAAGAGTTAATTGAAAAAGCAATTCATTTAGCCAAACAAAAGCAAGGGGTACTCATTTTTGTCGATCTTTATGGCAGCACGCCTGCCAACCTTTGTTGTAAATTTTTAAAGCCAGGAGAAGTTGAGCTGTTGGGAGGCGTGAATTTACCAATGCTTTTAAAAGCCTGTTCTTGTCGTGACTCTTATTCGCTCCATGCTTTTGTGGAATTTTTACAAGATTATACGCGTCAACGTTTACCCTCAATGCAAGGTAAGGAATAAATTTTATGGAAAAAAATCGTAAAGTGATGAGCAAGCCTTTAACGATTAAAAATCGTCTGGGTCTGCATGCAAGATCGGCCGCTCAATTGGTAAAAATAGCCAATGAGTTTCAATCGGACATTCATTTAGCCTATAAGTCCCAAGTGGTGAATGCGAAGTCTATCATGGGTGTCTTAATGCTTGCTGCAGCCGAAGGAACTGTCCTTGAATTAAAAGCACAAGGAAAGGATGCGGCCGAGGCGATTGCAGCAATTACTAAACTCGTTGATGCAAAATTTGGTGAAGAATAGTTTTTAATATTATTCGTATTTATTATGCCAAAAGCTAAATCGCGTTTCATTCGTGGGATAGTTGCTGCCTCTGGAGTTGTGCAAGGTAAGGCTGTTTTGCTTGAAAAAACGGAACTGACGATTTCTCATTATTGGATTTCCAACAAAGAACTTCCTCTAGAACTAAATCGATTTAAAAATGCTGTCGAAAAAACCAAAGAGCAGCTGTGTCGTATTCGAGAAAGGCTTTGTCGCTATGAGGGCATTGATCATATCCGCATCCTGGATTCCTATAATCTCATTTTGAAAGATGAGATGTTAATTAAAGAAACGCTTGCAAGTATTAAATCGGAGCAAATTAATGCGGAATGGGCCTTGCAAAAGACTCTTCAAAAAATAAAACAAGTTTTTTTAAATATCGATAAAGAATATTTTCGTGAGCGAAATAGCGATGTGGATTATTTAGGAGAAAAAATTCTTAAAAATCTCATGGGGAAATCTGATGAGTTTCTCCAAGATATTCCTGCCCACGCGATTATTGTAGCCCACAATCTTTCTCCTGCCGATACGGCCCAACTTATGAAGTTTAAAATAGCGGGTTTTGTTACGGAAGTGGGAGGCCGTACCTCGCATACAGCCATTATTGCTCGGGCTTTGCAATTGCCGGCGGTAGTGGGTTGCCCAAAGGTGACGCAAAAAATAAAAAATGGGGACACCGTTGTTGTGGATGGCAACAAAGGAATCGTTTTGATTTGTCCAAGCGCAACCGAACTGAAAAATTATGAAATCATCAAACGTCAAGAAGCTCAGTTCGAAAAAATGCTGCTAAAGGATATTCATCTTCCTACCGAAACGCCGGATCAGTTTCGTATTTGTCTTTATGCAAACATGGAGCTGAAAGAAGAAATTCAATCGATTAAAGAGCATGGCGCAGAAGGAATTGGCTTGTACCGAACAGAATTTCTTTTTTTAAATCGAGAGACTATTCCTACAGAAGAAGAACAGTTTAAAAATTATAGCCAGGTCTTAAAGGCTATTTACCCTCATTCTACTACTATTCGGACGCTCGATTTAGGTGCGGATAAGGTTCCCACGCATTTTCGTTATGAGCACGAAGTGAATCCTGCTTTAGGAGTGAGAGCCGTTCGTTTGTGCTTGCGTGAAAAAGATCTTTTTAAAGTGCAACTACGCGCTTTGATGCGAGCGAGCGTCTACGGAAAACTTAAAATCATGTTTCCTCTCATCTCAAGCCTTGAAGAGCTCAGAGCTTGTAAGCAACTTCTTGAAGAAGTCAAAACAGAACTGCGTCGTAAAAAAATAGAATATGATCCTCATATTAAAGTGGGAGCGATGGTGGAAGTCCCTTCGGCCGTCATGATTGCCGAGGATTTAGCCCGAGAGGTTGATTTTTTAAGCATTGGGACCAATGATCTCATTCAATATACCTTAGCGGTGGACCGAATGAATGAGCATGTGGCTTATTTGTATAAACCACTGCATCCAGCCATTTTAAAGATGATTAAACGCGTGGTCGATGCAGCCCTGCATCATAAAATTGAGGTGAGTGTTTGTGGAGAAATGGCCTCAGAACCTCTTTATATTTTAATGTTACTGGGTTTTGGGCTGAGCGGCCTTTCAATGAATGCCGTCTCGATTCCGCGGGTAAAACGAATTATTCGGGCCGTTCCTTTCAAAGAAGCAAAAGATCTTTTGGATAAAGCCTTGCAAC
>CAYWGE010000190.1:0-4142 GCA_964457215.1 uncultured Pseudomonadota bacterium | reverse complement strand
CAAGATTAGAGTGAATGCTGTAGCGCCGGGCCCCATTCAAACCGAAGGGGCTTCTAAAAGATTGTGGGCCGGCTTCGAAGAAAAACTGGCTCAAGAAGTACCTTTAAAACGTTTTGGAACGATCGAAGAAATTGCCCAGGCGGCAGTCTATTTAGTGAGCGATGCTTCGGCTTATACGACCGGAGAAGTCTTAGTGGTCGATGGCGGAGATTGTTTAGGAAAATCGGATTTTCCAGAAGAGTTGATTGATCAGTTAAAAGATTTGGCGAAGAAAAAATAATAATTTCCCTCTCCTTAGATAAGGAGTGGAAATTAAGAGGAGGATGTATGAAAAAAATTGGTGTGATTTTATCAGGTTGTGGCGTGAAAGACGGAAGCGAAATTCATGAGGCTGTTTTTACCTTGCTTGCCATTGATCAAGCGGGGGCTCAGGCGGTGTGTTTGGCTCCGAATATCGAGCTCGATGAAGTCAATCACTTAAGCAATGAACCCACCGGCAAAAAGAGAAATGTGCTTTTAGAGTCCGCGCGGATTGCCCGGGGAAATATCCAAGATATCTCAAAAGTGAAGGCTTCAGATCTCGATGCGGTGATTTTACCAGGCGGATTTGGTGCGGCAAAAAATCTTTCCGATTTTGCGAGCAAAGGGGCAGAAGCAAAACCCAATGCAGAAGTCGCCCGGTTAATTCGAGAAATGGTTGGCGTAAAAAAACCGATTGGGGCGATTTGCATTGCCCCCGCGACGATCGCCGCAATTTTAGGCAAAGAATTGCATCCTACTTTAACAATTGGAACTGACTCCGGAACAGCCGCTGTTTTAGAAAAAATGGGCGTTCATCATGAAAATTGTCCGGTAAAAGAATTTGTGGTGGATGAAAAAAATAAAATCGTTTCAACTCCAGCGTATATGCTGGCAAATCGAATCTCAGAAACTCATGAAGGGATTACAAAATTAGTGAAAGAAGTTATTCGCCTTGCGTAAGTGTTTTCTTTTTTAATCGGAAGAAAACAAGTGCAATGACAAAAGCGAATGTCCAGAAAGAAGGATGTGCCTGATTTTGCAACGAGCAGCCGCCACCTGCGGCATTTCCGGTAGATTGAATGGTAAGCGTTACGCTGCTATTCGAGAGATTGGCATTATCTGCATTTGAAAAGTTTAAAATAATTGTCTTCGAAGCAGTATCTGCATAGGCTGTTGAGATAAAAGGGATCGAAAAATCTAAGAAATCATTTTCACTTACTAAAGTATAACTTCCCAACAATTCAATGTTTACCGCTTTTGAGCCGCTTTCTCCGGGGGCCCAGGTCAAGCTTCCGCTCTTCTCAACATAATCTTTTCCGGCAATTGCTGTTCCATTTTGGGTAGCATATTGAACCGAAACAGGTTGCGGACTCGGTGTGCTTAAAGTGACCGAGTAACTTAAGGTGCTATTCGTAATGCTGCTTGCTTGCGGATCTGAAACGGGGTTTGGAATTTCAATTTCAGGAAAACTTTCTTCTGAAATATTGACTGTTACATTTCCTACCGAGAGATTGGAATAGTTAGGATCAGCACTTGAAATTGAATGGGTAATGGTTGCTTCTTCGGCTCCTTCATATTCTTGATCACTCAAGGCTTCAACGCTAACGCTTTGTGGAGCGCTCCAATTACTTGAAGTAAACACAAGTGTTTTAGGTGTAAAATCGATGTCAGCGCTTGTGGTGCTTGGAGTAATCGTCACATCGTGAGTAGGTTGCGAGTTGAGCACAAGCGTATAGCTGCCGGTGCTGCCTTCAGTTAGATTGAGAATTTGAGTGCTAAAGTTTACGCCGGCTTCATCATCATCGGTAATCGTGATGGTTTCCGGACTCACTGAAAGTCCGTTATAATTGGAATCGTTACTGGTAAGAGCGAAGGTGATATTTGTTGAGCTACTTTGTTGAACATCGTTGTTTAGAGCGGTTACTGTTACCGTTTGAGCACTGGCCCAATTTATTGTGGTGAAAGATAACAGCGTGGGCGTGACCGAAACTTTGCTCGAATCATAAGAGAGAGTGACATCGACTCCGTCCGTTGGTTGGGTATTGAGATTCACGGTGAAGTGATCGGAACCGCTTGCTTCATTCAAAGTGAGGGAGCTTGGCGTTAAGGTGACGCCTGCCGTATCATCGTCGGAGACGGTGACCGCAACCGAGCCCGTTTTGCCGTTATAAGCATTGTCTGCACTACTTGCTGATAAATTGACGTCAAAATTCGTTGTTCCACTGATACTCTGATTATCCACTCCACTGACTGTAACCGTTTGAGGAGTACTATAATTTCCCGAAGTAAAGGTGAGGTTTGCTGGAGAAACGGTCCCTATCGAAGTATCACTACTGACTACGCTCACCGTCACATCGGCACTGGGTTCGGTACTCAGAGCTACCGTGAAGGTGTCTTCGCCGCTTTCCGAGATACTCAGAGAATTGGGAGAGAGAACAAGCCCCGGATTCAAACTCGTATAGGGAGTACAATTTTCAGTAGAACCCGAGACTCCGTCGGAATGAAGTTGGGAAATATTAAAGCTATCCAAGACATCGTAATAGAGTGCAATATATCCTGCTCCACCGGGTGCACCATAGAAGTTTCCAGTTACACCATTTGAATAGACAGAGCCTGAGCCCGTAACAGTGGAGGCTGTAATCCAGATTGACCCTCCGGAACCTCCGCCTTGCGCACCACCGGCAGTGCCATTGGCATATAAATTTCCGTTGAGAGTCAAAGTGTTCGCTACCGCAAGGCGAATGATTCCTCCGCCGTGTCCTCCGCTGGCACCACCTCCGCCGCCCGAACCTGGCAGAACAGGAGCGGTAGCAGAATCATAGGTAGTAGAAGGAGGCCCATAAGAACCTAAGCCCGCGGAGCAGTGGCCAGCCCCGCCGTATTGACCTCGACCCGCGCCTTCTACGCCAGATACATCACCTTGAGCACAAGCATAATTCACATCGAGTAGGTTTGGCCCATAGCCATCGAGTGTAGAAATCGAGGCCGAACATCCCGTGCCAGTGGCATTAATAGATGAGTTGGCGTCAATCGATAATCCCGTCAGATTGGTCCAGGAAACACTGCTGTTGATATCGGAGTTTACTAATGAAATCGAGATTGCATCGTCGATGAATAAAACGCCACCCTGGTAAGAGGTCGTTCCGGAAGCGCCTCCTGTGTAGGTAAAATTATTTAAAGTGAGGTTGTTTGAAATATTCCAATTGGCCTGTGCACCGGCTTTGTTAAAAGTAAAAGTATTTGTTCCGGAGTTTGTAAACGTAACGGCGGTGAGATTTAAAGCATCGGTATTTGTGATGCTCCAAGAAATGTCGCTGGCGTTAAGGGTTGCTCCCACATTTAAATTTAGGGTACTGATCGCTGAGCTACAATCCCAAGTGCTGCCTTGGTCGGTATAATTACCCGTGGTAGAAATAGTGAGAGTACTTTGGGCCTCGCACCTGAGGTAAGCCCCATTTAAAATACTAAAAGCAGTTCGTGTAAAATCTCCGCTGCTTGTAAATTCAAGCCCTGAGGTGACGGTAAGAGTCCCTGAACCATCATCAACCGTTCGGTCTAGAATGAAAGTAGTGCCTTTAAAACCTGCAATCCAACCTCCGATTCCTGCATTAGCGCTCACATCCGATAAATCAAAAGTATCGAGAGTGCCGTAATAAATGGCGATTCTTCCTCCTCCTCCACCACCTCCGTAACCATCTCCATTTCCTCCGCTTGAGGTGATAGAGCCACTTCCTGAGAGGACTCCGGCTTTTAAATAAATGGATCCCCCCGATCCTCCGGATTGACCCCCTCCACCATTTTGCCCATTCGCTGTAAGAATTCCATCGATCGTGGCGGTTCCACTAATGAAAAGTTGGGCAAGTCCTCCGCCATATCCGTTTCCTGGAGAGGGTGCGCCGCCGCCGCCAGAACCTAAGTAAGATGGATTTGTTTGGTCCCCGTAAGTGTGAGGGGTGTAAGTGATAATCGTTTGACCTCCCAAACCTCCATAGTTTCCTCCACCATATTGATAACCTCCTGCTCCACTTGCGGCATAGGTACAGACATTGCCGTTATTGAGATCCGGTCCCATGGCAAAGCCATTAGGATCCCCTCCATCATTACCGCGACAACCCTTTGCA
>CAYWGE010000189.1:3283-4146 GCA_964457215.1 uncultured Pseudomonadota bacterium | reverse complement strand
GATGCCCGGGCGCTTCTTTCTAAAATCGACGAAAAACTCAACAAGCCCTTAAGGCCTTATTAAATCCATCTATTTTAGGGATTAAAATCTTGTGCAGCTTACGGTCCCTTCTCTCAAAAATCCAAAGCGTCTCGATCTATTTTTAAAAGAGCAATTTCCTCATCTTTCCCGTCGGTCTTTTCAAAAACTTATTGTCGAAGATCTTCGTGTGAATGGGAAAAAAAGTCGTAAAGGGCAACTGCTGCGAGGAAAAGAAATTTTAGAATGGGAAGAAACTTTATTTACCCCTTCCTATGTAGAAGATACAGAATTGAAGATCAAAGTTGTTTTAGAAGATAAAGATTTTCTCGTTGTTGAAAAACCGGCAGGAATCCCTACTCATCCTTTAAAAAATACAGAGAAGGGCACTTTGATTCAGGGAGTCTTTGCTCAATTTCCAGAAACCCGAGTAGCGGGGCCCCTTGCACGTGAAGGAGGGTTAATTCACCGATTAGATAACGAAACTTCTGGTCTTGTTTTAGTTGCGCGCCATTCAAAAGCCTATCAATTTCTTAAAAATCAATTTCGACAAAAGAAAGTAGTTAAAGAATATCTCGCCGTTGTAGAAAAAAAACCTTTTCTGAAATCTTGTGCCGGAAAATGGGTATCGATTACGAGTCCTATCGCCCATGATTCCAAGAATCGTAAGAAAATGAAAATAGATTCAAAAGGACGAGCGGCAATCACCTATGTGAAATTCGAAAAGGGGTTTAAGAAGAATGCTTTGGTCCGCTTGAGAATTATTACAGGGGTCAGACACCAAATTCGCGTTCATCTCGCCTCCGTGGGCTTGCCCTTGGTTGGAGATTTACTCTATAAGGGAG
>CAYWGE010000189.1:0-3273 GCA_964457215.1 uncultured Pseudomonadota bacterium | reverse complement strand
AAATCACAAAGGATTTTTCTTGCACGCACACCGGCTTGAGTTTTTGCATCCCAGTCGTTTTCAAAAAGTTTGTGTGGAAAGCCCACTTCCGCCAAATTTCCAGAATTATCGTATTTAGATTATAAATCAAAACTGATTCTTACCCCTAGGTCTGCTTGCAACAGCACCACATTAAAGAGCCCATTTACAGTTCTGCCTCCCCCTGAAACCGCCAGTTGAAAGAGACGAGAATGGTAAAATTCTAAACTCAAATTAAGAGAGGGCGCAATTAAGAGGGGACTAAAACTTTCTTCATGGATTGTGATTCCATTTTGGACTACTCGACGAGTCTCATCAGGAAAATGAAAGTCTACACAAGTTTCAAGGCCTATACGAGGGCGAGAGTCCGGTTCGGTTTTTAAGCTGAAACAAGCTCCAACCCAGGGATGAGTGCTAAAGCTCGTCTGAAATTGATCTCCTCTCTCATTGGTTACAAGGTTAGGATCAAGGAGCGTTAAGCTTGTGTAACCTCCCTGAATTCCTAGTCCGAGATGCTCGGTAAAGGGAAAAATAATTTTTGCAGAGAGAGGTCTTAAAATAATGGATCGGAGTCCGAAAGAAAGCGAGCTTTGTAACTCAAAGCTTGCATGACGCTCGGCGTAATAATCGTTATAAGCATTTCGAAATCGAGAGTTTGCTTCTTCGATGCTAGCCTCTGTTACTTGTTCAGGAATTCTATAGGTCCAGCTTGGGTCTTCTCGCCAATGGAGTGTTTCTCCCGGATGGCTTTCGATGATTCCGCGCAGCCCATCTTTGAGCTCTTGTTCTTCTTCAGGGGTATCAATGAGAGAATTAGAATTACGGCTTTGAATAGAAAGAAAACGGGATTCTCGAATTGTAAAATCTGAAAAATAAGCACGTTCACATTCCATAAAAATATTGAGGTGATTGGTAGACATGAAAAAGGTTCTCCTTAGAGCTTGTGGAATTGAGATGGGTAAAGTTGGAGATCTTATCGGTGGGGAGGATAGAAAGTTGCTAAAAAGCTTAAGAAATTAGTGACCTTGAACCAACCACAAACTTAAGCCAGGAATATAAGTGAGAAGAATCAAACAAAGGATTAAGAGCAGAAGAAAGGGGAGTGTTACCCAATAAAGATTGACGATACTGCGCTTAAAACGAATGCTTGATAAAAAGAGATTAAGCCCAACGGGGGGGTGTAGATAGCCAATTTCAAGATTCGTCAAAAAAATGATTCCAAGGTGAAGAGGGTCAACATGAAACTCTTTGGCGATAGGGAGAAGAAGAGGCACCACGACGATAATCGCTGAAAAAATATCCATCAACGATCCGACGATTAATAAGAAAATGTTAAGCGCCAGAAGGAAAGCCCAGCGGCTGGTAATAAAAGTTCGAATCCATTCGAAGAGTTTAATAGGAACCTGTTCATCAATTAAGTAACTCGTGAATCCCATGGCCACTGCAAAAATCACCACGATACTTCCCACGAGCACCATCGATTGTTTGGCAATGCGAGGAACATCTTTCGTTAAACTTAAATCGCGGTAAATAAAAACTTGAACCACGAAAACGTAAAAGGCGGTAACAGCCGCGGCTTCCGAGGCAGTGATATATCCCCCATAAATTCCAAATAAAATGAGAAAGGGCAGGGGGATTTCCCAGGCAGCATTTCTAAAGGCAGTAATGAGTTCTTTTAAAGAAAAAGGGTGGCGTTCTGTTTTAATTCCACGATTTACAATGATGCTATAGATGGAGAGAATTGCAATAATGACGAGACCTGGAATTAAACCTGCCACGAAAAGCTTATCGATGCTTGCTCCACTAATCAGCCCAAACAGAATTAACGGAAGAGAGGGTGGAAACATGAGCCCCACACTGCCGCAGGTGGTGACCAATCCCATTGAGAAGTTGTCCGGATATTTTTCTTTTAAAAGAATGGGATAAAGAAGACCGCCCAGGGCGATGATAGTTACCCCCGAAGCTCCTGTGAACGCCGTAAAAAACGCACAGGCGACAATGGTCATGATTGCGAGCCCGCCGGGCATCCACCCGAAAAGGGGTTTTGCAATGGCCACAATTCGCTCTGGACTTTTACTTTCTGCCATCAAATAGCCTGCGAAAGTAAAGAGAGGGATGGCAGAAAGCGTGGGGGCTGAGGCTAAGCGATACATTTCGATAATGGTTGCTGAAGAATCGATCCCGGCCGTGTGAAAAGCCAGAAGGCTGATCGAACCAAAGATAATAAAAAGCGGAGCACCTAATAAGCCAACCAGGCCAATCAGAACGGCCAGAACAATAAAACCGGGGCCTGAAGTCGGAATCAAATTCGATAACCCCATGATTTTTTCAACAACATTTTGAAGTCCCGGCGAATTAGAAAAAAGAGGGGCAAAAACTAAAAAAGGAATTAAAAGAGCCGGAAGCGGTGTGAGCCAAAGTGCAGAGCGTCGGGCAAAACGAACACTCATTAAATAAAAACCAATCGGAATAATTGAGACGGCCCAATAGCTTGGAATTCCCGGAATAAGAATAGCACCGCCTTCTTTTTCTCCCATAACGAATTTGTAAGAAGCGAGCGTTAAGAGAGCGCAGATGAGAGAAGCTGCGCCTTGCACAAAAAAGGCGGAGGATTTTTTGATTTTCTCGGGCAGAAAGCGCGAGACGAGATCCATCGCCAAGTGGCCTTCTTCTTGAGTTGCTACCGATGCCCCAATAAATCCTACCCAGAGTACGAGATGTCGAACTAAAGCGTCTGCCCAAGCAATTCCGGTATTAAAAAAGTTTCGCAAAATAACCTGAGTAAAAGCAAAACCAATCATCACCATTAGGAGCGTGGTGAGGGTCATAGACTCTGCTTTTACAATCGAGGCATTGATTTTTTTAATGGGCATACGCAAAAATAGGGACGGAGTGCGTCCGTCCCTTTGAAAAGACTTTTAACTTCTTTAAGACTCAACCTAATACTTAAGGGTGCGACTTTCGATATTCGTCGATATACCCTTGCACGCGGTTCAATAAATCTTGCGAATATAATTTTCCTACCAATTTGGGGCGAACTTCTAAGGCACTTTTTTGAAGTTCGGCTTGATCGGCAGGAGCAACGGCTACCATTTGGATTCCTGCATTTTTCAAGGTTTGAATCGACTTTGTGTTATCGTCACGAATCGCTTGAATCAATTTGGTTGTATATTTATCGGAAGTGGTGCGGAGCAAAGTTTGTAAATCAGGAGAGAGTTTTGCAAATTCTGCTTTGCTCATAATAAGAGCGCCGGT
>CAYWGE010000188.1:0-4152 GCA_964457215.1 uncultured Pseudomonadota bacterium | reverse complement strand
GAATCTGTTCTTCCGCAAGTTTTAAAGTGGTTTTGACGAGAAGATCTGCCAAGTGACTTAAGTCTTTAAAAATTTCAGGAAGCTGGGTGGGATCTGCTTGGTCAGTTTCTTGAAGTCTTTTAATATATTTATTTTTGAAAACTCGGATGATGTCGAGTTTGGCCTCGAGATCGGGGAGTGAGTTGATCTCTTGGCAAATTTCTTTTTCAAGTTCTTGGAGATTCAGCATAAAAGTCTACCTCCCCTTACTCCCCTCCTTACAAAGGAGGGGCTGGGGGAGGTCTTTATCGGAACAAATCCTGAAAAGTTGTTTTCACAAACGTAGTATAATGAGTTAAATCATCGAGTAAATGTTCGCGCGCTTTTTCAGGGTCTTCTTCAAAATATCCCATGCGTCTTGCTAAAGCTTGTTGTGCCTCAGGTTCATGAGGAATACGGTGAGTTTGAGCTTCTTCTACCATTTGCAGGCGATGTTCTACAGAACGTAAGAAAAGATAGGCGTCTTTGAGTTGGGAAGCTTGGAGTAAATTTAAAAATTTAAGCCGTGTGAGTGCATCAATCGCAGGAAGCGTGGAGGGCTCTCGCAGCTCAGGGTGGCGTCCTCCATAAAGGAGCTGGAGGGTTTGAACGAAAAACTCGATCTCTCGAATTCCCCCTTCACCCAGTTTGACATGAAAACCTTTCGCCGCTGATTCGCTGATCGAATGATGCACCTTTTGTTTCATTTCTTTCATTTTCTCGATCACTTTTAAATCCATACTCTTACGCCACACAAAAGGCTCGATAACCTTTAAAAACGTTTTTCCTAATTCTGGGTCTCCTCCTACGGGGAGGACGCGAATCAGCGCCTGCCTTTCCCATTCCGCCCCAAAGGTTTCATAATAGGTTTCGATGGCGACCAAAGAATTTGCTAAAGTACCACTTTTCCCTTCGGGTCTTAAATTTAAATCCACACGGTATAAAAAACCGTCTGAGGCTTTTTCGCTTAAGAAATGGGAAATTTTCTCAGAGAGTTTCACAAAAAACTCATGAAGAGAAGTTTGAGAATTATTTTTTAAACTTCCCTGATCGGTCTGGTAAACATATTGCAGATCTACATCCGAAGAATAATTGAGCTCCATCCCGCCTAATTTACCTTGCGCAATGATCCCAAACCCACAGGGCTCGGACGAATCTTGAAGGGGAACTCCAAATTCTTTACTTAAATGGGCATAAAAATATTCATAAGTTTTTTGAATGAGTGCAGTGGCTAAGTAGGAAAGCTCATTAAGAACCGTCGATAAAGTGGCAACTTGGGAGAGGTCTTTAGCCGTGAGCCGTAAATATTCTCGATATTTGTAGAAACGAAGTTTTTGGCCAAATTCTTCTGGCGAGAGTTTATTCTTATCTGGAATTAAAAGGTTTAATTCTTCGGTGAATTCTTGAATGGATTTGTCGGTTTCAAAGCAAGGTGAGCTTACCACTACATCCGCTTCTTCGGGATATTTCAAAAGAAAGCGTGTGAGGAAAAAAGAATTCCCAAAAATCGAGAGAAGGCGTTTGGCATTGACGGGTTCTAAGTCAAACTCTTGTTGTGTTGTTTCTCGATAAAGTCGACAGAACTCCTCGAAATCTAAAAAGGCTTTTTTAGATTCGCCGGACCATTCTAGAATTTGTCGTGTTTGAGCATCCATAGGTGAGTGGTTAGTTATCAGTTGCCAGTTGCCAGTGATTGATTTGTTCCATGAGAGTTTTTAGGTAAACCTCATGTTCTTCCAGTTCTTTTTCCTTAAAATGGAAAGAATAAGTTAAGTTTGGAATCATAAAGTAAATCTCTGCCTTTTGGATAGTTTGACCCAACATTTTGCTGGCGGCAAGACAATAGGTCTTGAGTTGAAAATCAAAGGATTTAGCGAGCTCTTCTTTTTCCATTTCGTTTTTGAAGGTATGTGTTTTGTAATCGACCACTTTCCAATCATTTTCATGCAAATAAAGACAATCGATTGCTCCTTGAATTTCATAAGGGGGCAAAAGAAGGCGAAAATCGATTTCGGCATATGCTTCTTTAGACTGCTGAATTGGAACAAAATTTGGATGCTCTAGGGTTGTGCTGAGAATTTGTTCTAATTCAAGCTCGGTATCCGAATTAGGGGCCACTGCATGCTTAGCCATGCAACTTAAAATAATCTCTCGAGGATTGGGGGCTTTTTTCTCTTTAAAATATAAACACAAAGCCTGGTGCAGAATTTGGCCCTTTTTCAAGGCGCTTAAAGAGTAAAGGGGACGAAAACGGTTTACAGTCCCCACACTTTCAGCGGGTATTTGATCGATATACCTTTCTTTATATTCGAGCGGGAATCGCCGAAAACTTTCTAATTGAGTAACACCAAAATGCAGGATTTGACTTTGCTTTAAGACGGGCAAGATTTTAATCTCTTCTTTCTGGAGCACGGGATGAGAACCGCTCAAAACTGTTTGAAGGGGTGATATCCATTGAATTCCCGGAAAATTTTTACTCACGCTTTGAAGATGTTCGCGTACATTAATGCCTAAATGCTCTTCTTCTTTAGGAGAGGGAAGAAATCCTAAAATCAACTTTTGAGTCGAGCGGGTAGTTGCAACATAAAAAATTCGATTCTCTTCTTCTTCTTGAGAAGCCCTTAGGTTTTCCAAACTCTCTTGAAAAAGCGGGGTAGCTTTGAGATTTTTTTTAAGCCCGGGTTTTAAATCTGGAATTTTTAATCCCCAAGTATTTTCCCAAGCACAAATTAAGGCTCTGCTTTCGGCCTGGGAAGAATTAATTTTAAGATCTGGGAGAATGACCACGGGCAGATCGAGCCCTTTGGATTGGTGAATGGTCATGAAAGTGATGGTCTCACCACTTCCTAATTGATCACTCAGTGTATTCAGTGGGATATTTTCACCGATGAGTGTTTCGATTTCTTTTAAAAAATCCTCTAAATTCGCCGCATGAGTTTTTTCCCATTCAAAACAAAGATTGTAAAATTGAAGCAGGTTCTGGGCCTTGGACTGAAGAAGAGGGTGAGCGCTGTAAAGAGTAATGAGATGAGTTTGGCTTAACCACCATTCAACAAAAGAGCTTGGGGATTGATTTTTAGAAAGCGTTAAAAGCTTTTGAGCAAATGGATGGATTTTGCTCCAATCGGGTTTCAACTGATGATCGAGAGAGTATTCTAATAATTTTTCATCACTCAAACTAAAGGCGGGAGAGCGAAGTAGCCCCACCCAAGATAAGGAATGATGGGGGTCAATCACTACACGCATCGCATGCAATAAATCTTGAATCTCTTGACGTTCTAAGAGGCTCTCTCCCGATTTGATAAAGACAGGTAGAGAAGCATCCCGAAAAGCTTTAAGATAAATGGGCATGGCTGTAGACGAACGAAATAAAAGAAAAATATCTTGGGTTTTGGTTCCTTCCTTTAGCAAATGAGCGATGTGCAAGGCTAAGGCTTGTGCTTCTTGTTTTCTTTTATCATCACTTTTAAGCTCTTTGATTTTTTCATTACTTTTTAAAATTTCTAACGATTGCTCCATTTCTCTAAAACCAAGAAGGGGAGAGTAGTGCGAGAAAGCGGGAGTAAAAAGGGCATTTACAAATTGTAAAACAGTGCTCGGACTACGATAGTTTTCGTTCAGCTCGACCGTCATTCCGCCGGAGGCTTCAATGAGCTGCTGATACTTCTCAAAAATATGAGATTTTGCTCCACGAAAACCATAGATAGATTGTTTAGGATCTCCCACAATGGCTAAATGAGGATCTGCTTTGAGTTTCCCGTCACTTTGAGGAAGCAAAAGCGAGAGAAGCAAATCTTGTCTTACGCTTGTATCCTGAAACTCGTCGATCAAATAAGCTTTCCATTGCTTTTGATAATGTTGGCTCACCCAACGGTATTTTTGGAGGAGTTCAATAGATTTTTCTTCGAGATCATTAAAATCTAAAACTTCCTTTTCTTTCTTTTTCGATTCATATCTCTCTAAGATTTGTAGAAAAACTTCTTGAAATGCATTTTTAAGTTTGTTCTCAATTTCGAGCGAAGAAGATTCTACTGAAGAAGGTTGTAAAAAGCGCTCCTTCCATTCTGGCCAAGCTTGCAAGAGAACATAAAACTCTTTCTCTAAGGCTCGCCAATTATAGCTTTGAATGAGAAG
>CAYWGE010000187.1:0-4152 GCA_964457215.1 uncultured Pseudomonadota bacterium | reverse complement strand
GAGGCGAACGGTTTTTTGTTTACCAAACGAATCTCTTATTTGATAAATCCGGAGGGTAAAATCGCTAAAGTTTATTCTAAAGTTTCTCCCGTTCAACATGCCCACGAAGTATTATTGGATTATCAACGATTAAGCGCGCGTTAAACTATGCAACTTCGACTGTTCACCGTTAGAAAGCGTATTTTCGGCCATTTCCCGATGGTGAGTTTTGTTGTGCTATGTGTTTGGTTAGCTTTAGGCCTTTTGAATTTATATAGTGCTACTTATCGTCTACAAGCCGAAGGTGCTTCCCCATTATTTTACTCACAATTGATTTGGGTAGGATTAGGGCTTGTGATCCTTTTGCTTACGACTCTCTTTGATTATCATTGGTTGTTTGAAGCGGCTTATCCTCTTTACGGCATTTCTGTTTTTTTGCTCTCCCTGGTTTTTGTTTTTGGCAGGAGCGTGGCTGGCCAGCAAAACTGGATTTCAATAGGCGGTTTTTCATTTCAGCCCTCAGAGATTGCGCAATTGGGCTTGGTTTTGGCCCTAGCAAAATACTACTCAACTCGTACTCAAAATAGATTTTCATTTTTTAACTTACTGCCTCCGCTCGCTTTATTTTTAGCGCCTTTTCTTTTAGTAGTTTTTCAAAAAGATTTGGGAGGCTCGCTTTTTTTCATCTTAATTTTTATCAGTCTTACCGTTTGCATGCGGGTTAAAAAACGTCTTTATATTTTGGCCTTAATTGTAGCTATAGGGGGTGGTTTTGCCCTTTATCAATTTGGATTAAAACCTTATCAAAAAGACCGAGTGCGTTTATTCATGAATCCAGAAGCCGATCCACGAGGGAAGGGCTATCACCTAATGCAGTCAAAAATTGCTGTGGGTTCAGGCGGTATTTTAGGGAAGGGTTATTTAAAAGGAAGCATTAATAAACTTAAATATCTGCCTGAAAAACATACTGATTTTATATTTTCTGTATACGCAGAAGAATGGGGGTTAGCCGGAGGGGTCTTTGCGATTACGCTGTTTGTTATTTTTCTGCTTTTAGGAGTTGAGATCGCGGCCCATGCTAAAGAACCCTTCGGGGGATTACTGGCTTTTGGAATTGTAGCCATTTTTTTCTGGCATATGGTGATTAATTTAGGAGGAGTCTTAGGGTTACTTCCTTTAACCGGAGTGCCTTTGCCTTTAATGTCTTATGGAGGCTCGTCGATCCTGACTTCGCTTTTAAGTGTGGGGATTTTGTTTAATGTTAGGATGCGGCGCTTTAGTTTTTAAGCTTTTTACCCCACCTCCCTTTAAAAAAGGGAGGGAAGTTTTTTAAATCTTAAAGCGACTTTTGAACCATTTGTTCTAAAGCGGACTTGGGAACAGCGCCAATTACCTGATCGACCTTTTGGCCTCCCTTAATCAAGATAAGGGTAGGAATGCTGCGAATGCCAAATTGCACAGGAATATTGGGGTTTTCATCAACATTCATCTTGAAAACAGCGATCTTACCTTGAAAGTCTTGAGCTAAAGCTTCGACGGTGGGAGCAATTGCTCGGCAAGGGCCACACCATTCTGCCCAAAAATCCACGAGTACCGGAAGAGGGTTTTTAAGAACTTCTGCTTCAAAGTTCGCGTCGGTTGCAGTTTTTACATGTTCAGATGCCATAAAATCTCCTTTTCTCTTTTTCTAATAGAAGTTTTGCAAGAATGCAAGAGTCGGTTGACTCCTTTCATGGGTGTAGCCTAGAAGACGGAGCATGACCCACACGCGCGCCTATCCCAAGTGGGCAGACGAGGGAAGGGTTGTGGCTGTATGCAGAAATCAGAAATGAGTTTGGAAACCATGCGTTATTATCCCATTCAGCTGGACATCCAAAATAAAAAAGTCGTCGTCGTGGGCGGGGGAACGGTCGCTTATCAAAAAATTACCACCTTACTCAAGGCAGGGGCGCAATTGTGGGTCATTAGCCCCATTTTACATCCAGATCTTCAAAAACTTTGGCATCAAAGCAAAATTCAATGGAAAGAAAAATTCTATGAGTCTGGAGATTTAGAAGGAGCTACTTTAGCTTTTGGGGCCACTAATAACACAGAGGTAAATCAACAAATTCACCAAGAAGCCCTTCAAAAGAAGATTTTTTTCAATGCGGTGGATCAGCCTCAAGAATGCGATTTTATTGTCCCTGCCCATTTAGAACGTGGGGCTTTAATGGTGACTTTCTCCACTTCAGGAGATCTTCCGTGGTTTTCGAAAAAGCTTCGTCAAAAACTTGAAGCAGAATGGGGAGAAGAGTATGGTGAATTCCTGGAGTGGGCAAAACCTCTCCGAAAACGATATTCAGCGCCCGATGAAAAAAAGAAATTCATTTATTTTTTAGAAGAAAACGAGAAAGAAATTTTAAATTATTTCAAAGAAAAACGAACGAGTGAGCTCAGTAGAAAACTCCATTCTTATATGTCCCCTCACCCTGCCCCTCTCCCCACGGGGGAGAGGGTGGGGGAGAGGGGGAAGAAAAATCAATCATGAAAATTTTTAATTCTTCTCCGATTTTCGAATCCCATTGGGCTCCGCTGCATATTATTTTGGCGATTTTGGCTTTTTGTTTGTTCCTATTTTCTTTCATTTTAGGGGTTTTATTTTTGATCGAAGAATCCCAAATTAAACGTAAGAAAATCTCCCGGTTTTTAAAGCGTTTTCCGTCTCTGGAATCACTCGATCAAATCCATTACCGCGTTTTGCGTTATGGATTTATTTTACTTACCCTTGAAATGATCACGGGTGCGGCATGGGCAAAAGAGGTGAGAGGAGTCTATTTCTTCAATGACCCGAAGCAATTGTGGAGCATTATTTCTTGGCTGATTTACGGGCTATTTTTTCAAGCCCGTTTTAGCGCGGGCTGGAGGGGAAGAAAAGGGATCATTCTTTCGATTATTGGTTTTGCGACGGTGATTATGACTTTTTTGGGAGTGAAGCATTTATGAAGTATGTGATGGTGGGGGTAAATCATCGCTCTGCTCCCTTGGCCTTGCGAGAGAAGTTGGCCTTTTCTCCCGCTAAGTTAGAGCAGGCCTATCAGCGTTTATTAGAAGACAGAACTCTGGTGGAAGAGGCTGTGATTTTGTCTACCTGCAATCGGGTAGAGATTTACGCCACAAGTCGGCATCCAGCCCAAGCTCTTTTGTTCATTAAGAAATTTGTCGGCGAGTTTCACGGTTTACCTTTGGAATCTTTAGACTCAAATTTTTATTCCTACACCCAGGAGATGGCTATTCAACAAGGGTTTCGGGTTGCGGCCGGTTTAGATTCTATGGTCTTGGGCGAGTCTCAAGTCCTCGCTCAAATGAAAGAGGCCTATCAGATTGCCCAAGAGTTAGGGGCCACTGGCGCAGGGCTGCACCGTTACTTTCACCGCGTCTTTCACGTAGCAAAAAAGGTAAAATCTCAAACTGAAATTGCCAGTTTTCCTGTGAGCATTAGCTATGTGGCGGTGCTTTTAGCGAAACAAATTTTTGGAACCCTTGAAGGTAAAAAAGCTCTCTTAATTGGCGCCGGAAAAATGGGGGAGCTTGCGGCAAAACATTTACGCTCGCAAGGTAAACCCGAAATTTGGGTGGCAAATCGAAGTTTCGAGAAGGCTCAGCAAATTGCAGAAGTGTGTGAAGGCCATGCCTTGTCTTTTGAATCTTACCTCGGTTCGCTCGCACAGATGGATGTCATCATTACTTCAACCTCCTCCAGTGATTATATTCTCAAACCCGAGCATATTCAGGAGGCGATGAGAGCTCGAAAAAATTCACCAATGTTTATCATCGATATCGCGGTTCCCCGAAATGTAGATCCTTCCATTAATGATTTGTCGAATGTCTATCTCTACGACTTGGATGATTTAAAAGCGGTTGTAGAAGATAATTTAGAGGAGAGAAAAGCAGAAGCCGTTAAGGGCGAAGAAATCATAAAAAAAGAACTTGCTTTGTTTTTACAAGAACTCAAGACTCTCTCTGTTACACCCACAATTCAGCTTTTAGCGCAAAAATTTGAAGAAATTCGGCGTCAAGAATGTGAAAAAACCCTGAACCGTTTAAAGAATCTTTCGGACTCCGATAGAGAAATGCTTGATGCTTTAACCCAAGCAATTGTAAATAAGATTTTACACGATCCATTGCTGACGCTTA
>CAYWGE010000186.1:0-4155 GCA_964457215.1 uncultured Pseudomonadota bacterium | reverse complement strand
CTTCAAATCCTTAAGGTCCCTTCTTGAGTCTCATAATGTATGAACCTATACAAATGTAAACTTGCCAATGTCAATGCCGATAAAAGTATGGTAGGGTGTCATAGTAACCTCGAGAGTTTGGTTATATTTGCGATTGTAAGCGGGCGTACTTAAGTATCCCATTCAACTATTCAAACGTCTCGAGAGATGGGGCTAGAGTACCTAGATCCAGTCGGTTGTAAAACCAATCGTCACACGGTCGCTCACGCCCGCGAACACTCTCTTATCATGATAAGAGAGTGTTCTTTCTCTCTTGAGGAACAATATACTCTTTCTTCTATTGTTCTTCTATCTTCTACCATCTTTTTAACTTACAATTGTCACCTGCCCATTTTACTTATAGGCTTTTCCTCATAAATAACTTTCCAAAGGACCTAGCATTTTCAAATCATTAAGCCTGCATAGTAGTAGTTTAAGAAGGGGCAGGTTGATGAGGATTTTCCGAAGACAGCACAAGAGAAAAGCCAAGCTTAGCTGCTTGTTTTTTTATTTTTTTGACTATGTATTCTTGATACTTACGCTCATAGGCTTCCAATCCAGCTTCCACGTATTCAGAACCATTTTTCAACATGCTATAAACAATGATAGCGAGTTTACGAGCTGTGGCAGTGATTGCTTTTGCTGGACCAAGACGAGATTTTAGGCGCCTTAGGAAACCTCCTAAAGCGGAATCACTTCGATGTAGTGTACTAGCCGCCATTCGCAAAGTTTGAGTAGCTCGATTTGCCGTTGGTTTCGTCTTTGAGCTTAACCTTTTGCCCCCCGAGATTTTATTCTCAGGGCTTAATCCCAGCCAAGAAGTAAACTGTTTTTCTGTCTTCCACTGGCTCATGTCAAGGCCAATCTCTCCAATAAGCTTCAAGCTCGTATAGCCATCAACACCAGGAATCTTTGTTAAATCTACTCCTGTAATATTTTTCAAATAGGCTGTAACATCAAAATACAAGGCATTTCCATGTCTTGATCTGCATGATCTTGGTTTCTTCTCCTGAAGAGGTTGGCTGTTATGTATTGGACTATCTCCGTCATTAAGTTCCTGGAGAGCCTTCTCAATTTTTTCATCACAGTTCAAAATTTGTTTTTGATAAAAATCATATAATTCTAGAGCTTGCTGTAAGCTAAAGATATGCTCTTCTCTCCAATGGCCACTTAAAGATTTTTCTATCTCTTCTTGAGATTTAGCACATCGATGATCACGAAATTGAGCTAATACCTTAGGGTTACGCTCTCCAGCAACAATAGCGCGAATAATTTTCATCCCTGTTGCTCCTGTGATGTCACTAAGAACATTGCCCAGTTGCAAGTTCATTTGAACTAAAGCTTTTTGCATGTGTTGAATATGGCTTGTCATACACTCAATTAGCATGCTGCGTTGTCGGTTATAAGCACGCAACGCTCGTATTCTTTCCCCAGGACGGAAAGCTCCTTGTAAAAGCCCACAAGAATGGAGTTGTTGTAGCCATTGACAATCAACAACATCAGTTTTACGGCCTGTAACGTTTTTAACATGCCGCGCATTAACCAATTTTACATCAAATTGTCTTTCTTCTAGCACATCATAAAGGGGAATCCAGTAGACCCCTGTTGATTCCATAGCAACCGTTGTTACGCCATTCTCTTTAAGATATTGGGCGAGTTTGTAGAGATCAGGTGTAAAGGCTGAAAATTCCTTTATATTAACTTCACCAGAAGATGTACGAACAGCTACATAATGAGATTTTGAGCCTATATCGATGCCAGCTGCATGAGGATTAATTTGTTGGAAAAAATCTGCAGTAGAATTAGCTTTTCTTTTTATGACTTTTTCTTTTTGATCTTTTTTAAGAGTACTTGTATTTTTAGACATGCTATTACCTTTATGTGAGGGTTAATATAATAGCTCGTGCAGCAGGAGAGCGAAAGAAAAAGCATTCTCATAAGCGGGATCGCCCCATTTACACGGGCGTCACCAGTGCGATCATCGCAAGCCTCCTGTTGCCATGCTCAACGTCGGGTAAAAAAACACCAGTGAAAAGTCGGCCTTTACAACACGAGCCAAATTTATTTTACGAAGAGACAGCCTTATAAAAAAGAAAAAATAAATCTTATACTTTTATGAAAAAATAAGATGAACTAAAGTTATTTTAGATGATTTTACTTCGCAAAGCGGGGTTTAAGGTGCTCAACGCTCACGACCATGGCTCTTTACCATAGCCGCTTGAGGTGGTTTGAAGCCCGTTCCTCAAAGCCGGCTTCGAAGGGCCTTCCTTCATCTCTCGTAAAGTTCGCAACCTCCAGAAAACGCCGCATTTATTAGCTTAATCTTCTGGATGTTGCTTCACAATACTCCGCGCGCGCGCGGGTGAGTAGGCCAGGGGAACTTCCCCCCTAGCCCCTCTCAGAACCGTACGTGAACCTCTCGATTCATCCGGCTCCCATTAGGCAAACCTTAAAACCTTCCGCTTTCTCCAGTGAACAAACAACTGAGGCTCTCTTATCGCAATTCTTTGGATAAAGAGAGCTGCTTGTGTTTTCCGGCCATAGAGCTTTTTGTACTTGCGCATTGCCCACGTAACCAAGGTGAGGTTAAAATGCCCCAGAACAGCATCCATAGCTGATTCATAATACCGACCATAATACTGCATCCAGCCTCTGAGGACAGGATCGTACAGTTTCGATATTTCCTGAATGGCTAAGTCTGTCCTATGACGTATCCCCTGCCTACGTGTCTCTGCCCGCATCGATTTCAAAGAGGCTGCACTCACCGCAGGTGTGAAGCGCACAAAGATATGCTTTTGTGTCTTCTGTCTCACCACACGACGACGAAAGGTATACCCCAGAAAGTCAAACTGGGTCTGGGGATAATTCCTTCTCCTCTTCCAGTCTTTGCAGTAAACAATCTTTGTCTTTGTTGGATGCAGCTCAAGATTACAAGCGCTAAAACGGCTTTTGAGCCCTTCTAAAATCTGAAGCGCTTCGTATTCCGTTTTACAATGAACTAATCCATCATCCGCATATCGGCACCATGGTGCCTCCGGATAATGCTTGCTCATCCAAACATCAAACACATAATGGAGAAATAAATTACTCAAAATGGGGCTTACGACTCCCCCTTGCGGTGTCCCTTTGGTTCTTTCAACCAAAGTTCCATCCGCCAGTTGAAGAGGGGCTTTTAGCCACCTATCTAAGTAAAGAATCACCCATTTGTTGTCTGTGTGCTTCCTTACTGCTTTCATTAACAATTCATGATCAATATTGTCGAATAAACCTTTGATGTCAAACTCTAAACACCAGTCATATCGCCAGCATCGCTGACGCGTTACCCCTACAGCATCTAGTGCCGATTTGTTTGGCCTATATCCATAAGAGTCTGGGTAAAAGTAGGGCTCAACGGTTGGTTCAAACACCAGTTTAACCACCATCTGGGCAATTCTGTCGGATACCGTTGGTACCCCCAGAATCCTTTCTCCACCCTGCTTCTTCGGTATGGAGACCGCTTTCACAGGGGGTGGAAAGTAGCTCCCCGAGGAAAGCCTATTCCAGATTTTATACAGATTGTTCTTCAAGTCCGTTTCAAACAAAGTCAGAGTTTGCTGATCTACACCAGCAGCCCCCGCATTTGCTTTCACGAGCTTGTAGGCCTTAACCACCAGATCTTTACCGATGGTAAATGGTTTTGTCTGACTCAAAGTCTCCTCCTCTTGCAAGTTGAACTTCTTATTCGACTACCTAATCCAACCCCTTCACTCCATCCCCATTACAGAGACTTCATCACTACTACGGGTCAGTCCGCCCCTGTGCTCCGCATCGGTACTCTCTTCCTTGAGGTTGTAACTTCTTGGAATTCTCCCTTTACATCGGAACGACAGGTTCTTGTGTTCCTTACAAAAGCCTCAATCAAGGTCACGCCACCTTTACGCCGAACACCGCCCACCCAGTCATGAGGCTCCCGATGGACTCTTCTGAGGAGATGCGCACTGCTCCTCATTTTGATGTCATTTAGCATTAACGACGCTTCAACAGTGATTCAGTTTTATTCGTCTCCTTGATCGTCACCTGCCTATTTTACTTATAGGCTTTTCCTCAACGCTCACGACCATGGCTCTTTACCATAGCCGCTTGAGGTGGTTTGAAGCC
>CAYWGE010000185.1:0-4162 GCA_964457215.1 uncultured Pseudomonadota bacterium | reverse complement strand
TTGGCAAGTTCCTAAGTTACAGGTGGCTCCCGCTCCGCCTCCACTAGCCACAGGACGTGAAGCACATTGCGCATTCGCAGTAGTTGCATCTCCACTAGAGCCACCATCGCATTGATCCGTTCCATTAATGGCACCATCTCCACAGCGAGGAGGTGGGTTACACTGACAAGTATCTAAATTACAGGTCGCTCCTACGCCCCCACCGGTCCCTGCAGGACGCGAAGCACATTGCGCATTCGCAGTAATTGCATCCCGAGCGGCGCCTCCATCGCATTGATCAGTTCCATTAATCGCTCCATCTCCGCAACGCGGAGGAGGGTTACATTGACAAGTTCCTAAATTACAAGTGGCTCCTGCACCAAGCACTCCGCCACCTGCAACTGGTAAAGCTTCGCATTGGGTATTTGCGGCCATCGGGCTCGAGGGAGGGCCTCCATCGCATTGATCTGTGCCATTCACTGCGCCATCTCCGCAACGGGGTGGGGGCGCAACGCAACGGCAATCGGAGGTACAGACGGTGAGTCCACCCGCACAACGGCCGGGGTCAAAAACAGGTCGTCCACTCACTACATCACATTGTTCATCGCTCGAATAAGCTCCATCTCCGCATTGAGACACACATCGGCACCCTACACAATGTAAACCACCTCCTCGTGCAGCACAGTCTCCATCAACTTCACATTGATCAGTTCCATTCACTCTTCCATCGCCGCAAATAGGAGGGGGTTCGTTACAAGTACAAGTTGCTAAGTCACAAATTGTTCGATGATCGCCCACGGCTATCGAACGTGCCACACATTGGGCATTCCCTGCTTCCATGCTTGCAGAATCTCTTCCAGCGCCCACATCACACTGATCACTTCCATTAATGGCGCCATCTCCACAACGCGGAGGTGCAACACAAGCACAACTGCTATTGCAAGTAGAACCAGGCACCGGACAAAGATGAGTATCACTACCATCGCACTGTTCTGTCCCCTCTGCTACATCATCCCCGCATTTTGGAACCGGAGGCAGACATTTACAATTTCGGCTACAAGTATCACGAGGTCCACAGTCGGGGCCCAAGATTCGACGCCCACCCGGATTAGGGTCACACTGTTCACTATTTGCTCGCACTCCATCACCACACTGAGACACGCATCGGCAAGCTCGGCAATGCAAGCCGGGCCCTATACTCGCGCATTGGCCAATGTCATCCGTACTATCACACTGCTCCCCGGCATCCAAAATACCGTTGGGACAACCTGGAATGTAAACACAACCAGGGCTTGTGGTATCGGCCCCATCACTCACACAGACCGCATTCGTGCCAGAAACTCGGCACCGCTCACGTTGACAATTAGAGGTACGACTACCTTCACAAGTAATAGTACCCACCCTTTCTATACACTGCGTTGGGGTTTCTGCAGGGAGACAAGTTAAAAGTTCTGGAGACTGATAACAACTCCTTCCAATGCTTGATTCAACATCTTTCGAAACCAAACTCACCCCCGCCACAGCCGAAATTAAAAAAAGTAGTGGCAGCACTACCCATAAAAAGAGGTTACCGTTTTTCTTGAGGATGAGTTTCATAGAGGCTCCTTAAAATTACTGAAAAAAAAGACCCCAGTAAAAACTGGGGTCATTATACAAAATTATTTCTTTTTTCGGCTGCGACAACAGGCAATGACAAAAGGCACTAAACCAATGAGACTAAGCTCGGTAAGAATGCCAGATAAACTAAAAAACGCAGCGGGACTAAAGCTACATTTGGTTCCACCACTGCCGCCACCGCCTTCGATGATCCAGGGAATACATTGACAACTAATACAATTCGCTTCTTCTCTACCCGCCGCATTTACAAAGCATCCTGTAGTAGGAGTACGAGCAGGATCACAAACTTCACCGCTATTGATTGTACCATCACCGCAGGTTGTACTAATGGCAGGTGGGGGTGTGCTAGGCACTTGTTGAATTTTACAATTATTATCACAGTAAGTATGGTCGGCTAAACGAGTAATGGTATCGCGAGGATCGCAGTCTTCTCCGGCTGCTACCTGCCGCTGACCATCTCCGCAAAAAGTACATTCACCGTTCGTGGTAGGGGGGCGACAAGCTCCAATTAAAGGTTGAATGCCCGGGGCAAGAGAAGTTCTCGAAGTCGGATCGCCAGTTCCCGGTCTTACATCACAAGTTTCACTGCCTTCCGGGGTTCCATTCCCACAGCCTACAATAGCTGTAATGACAGTAATGGGTGGATTACATTGGCGGCAATTAAAGCAGCTTTGTCCCGCTGGACAACCATTGGGTGTGGCACTTTGATCACAAACTTCTCCCGCACTTGTATCCACAGTACCATTGCCGCATGTGTTCGGACTATTACAGGCAACAGAAGTATCGGCGCCATCTGCTGCGCAATTCGTATTATTACACTTCTCTCGAATACAAGGCATAGACCGATCTGCATTACAAAATTCATTTCGTGCTGCATTTATACAATCCTGGCGATCAGGTCCCGCAGGAATCGTACTACACGCGGTTACATCAATTGCACTACAGGCATTCCCTACACGAGAGTCTGCGTTCTTCGAAAAAATTCCTACACTCGCAATACTTATTATTAAAAATAAAATGGGCAAAACCGTCCAAACAAAAAAGTTACCATTCTTCTTTAAGATTACTTTCATATATTTTCCCCTTACCAAACAATCGAAAAGACGGCTTTGGGCCATCCTATCACCATTATAGAGCTTTTCACTTTCTTGAACAGCAAAAACATCGATATTTCAATCTTTTCCAACAATTTTTTCGGGCTTTTGTAAGCTCAATGGACGCTACACGAATCCCCTATTCATTATCGGCAATTCATCATGAAAAGTTGCTTAAGTTTTATAGACTTATGTTCTTAAAGAGTCAATTTAAGGCTTTGAGCGGAGTTAAAGAAATATCTTAATCATTTTAAAAGTAAGATTTGTTAAATATTGCTAAGGTTAATTAAGAAAAAGAGTATAATTAAAGCCTAATTTCTTATGAAAAAATACCTTATTCCTTTTTTTCTTTTCATTTGCGCCCTGGGCTTCTACGGCTTTCATTTGGGGCAACCAGACCAACTCTATTGGGATGAAGTGATTCATGTGAATGGAGCTCGAACAATCCTTTACGGACAAAAACCCTACGCTGAGCTCACTCAAACCCCTTTAGCGCGCGAAGCCTTGGTGGCCTCCATTTGGATTTTTGGTGACAATCCGTGGGGTGCTCGAGTGCTTTCAGCAATCGCCGGGGCCTTGAGTCTTGTTTTAGTTTATGGAATTGCAAAACAATTTACTCAAAATTATAAAATAGGAATTTTTGCCGCGGGCTTTTTACTCTTCGATCCGCTTTTCTACGTCCATTCCCGGATTGGAATGCCGGATATATTTTTAACATTCTTCATGCTGCTTTCTTTTATCTGGTTTTTAAAAATTAAAAGCTCCAACAAACCACCTTTTCTATTGCACTATCTTGTCTTAGGAATTTTTACAGGACTCGCGATTGCGATTAAAACAGTGGCATTCATACTGGTTCCCATTTATTTATTTGGGATTTTTTTCTCCCCCCCTTTATCAAAGGGCCTGCCCGTCGGTAGTTTGGCGGGGGATACAGGGGGATTTAAAAACTGCAAATCCCTCCTAAGCTCCCTTTACAAAAGGGGGGCAATACTTAACGGACTTATTTTTCTTCTCCCTATTCCTTTGCTTTTTTGGATTCCCTATCTGCTTTTAGGCTATTCACTTGCTGAGATGAAAGATCATCTCGTTTGGCTTTGGGATTTTTTGCGAAATTTCAAAGCGGATGCATCGATTATTTCTTATTGGTATGAGTGGTTGATTGCCCAACAACCTGTCTGGTATTTGAATAAAGAGGTAGCGCCCAATGCACTTCTCGTAGTCTTGCTCATAGGCAATTTAGTGTTTTGGTTAGCGGCCGAGATCTCTTTTGTGGCCTTGCTTTTTTGCTGGAAAAAAATAGATCAAAAAGTTTTTTATCTTCATGCAATTGTTTTAGGCCAATTTCTATTCTGGGCCATCAAACCCACTACCCACCTCTATTACGTGCTGCCCATTCTACCCTTTTACGCTTTATTGATTGCTATTTTGCTGGATTTTTTACTGAAGCGATTCCCAGAGAAAAAGAAATATTT
>CAYWGE010000184.1:0-4184 GCA_964457215.1 uncultured Pseudomonadota bacterium | reverse complement strand
GGTGCTGGGGTGGCATCAAACTCCGACGAGCCTGTCTACGATCTTCCACTGGGAAGAGCCGTGGCTAAGGGAGAAACTCCTCTTCCCCCGCCCGAAGTTCCCAAAGCGATTGAGCCCGATCCTATCGCCGCGATTTTAAGGGGAGAATCGCATCTCCCGGTCGACAAAATATTTGAAGTGTTATCTCTGCTGGTCGACACTCAACGAGAATCAGCGACCTTGCAAAGAGTTTTAGATGCAGCCTTTGATCTCTACGACAAAGAAATTATTTGGGCAGATCCCTCTTCGGTCATCTCTCTTAGCTCGCGACTCAAAATACTTTTAGAGAACGCAGTTCAAAACCCTGTTTTAACAGACACACAACTTGAGAATGTATTGAATCGTTATGAGGCCCACCTTGTTGAAAGAGAATCTCATACTCCCAATATAAGAAGAACTTTCGGCGAAGCAAATGCCAACGAGTACGAAGCCGAAACAAATGCAATTCGTGAAATTTTGAACCCTGAAGAGTTTAGTCGAAAACTGATGCTCCTGCACCTACGCGCCAAAGGGGGAGAAGTGGGGAGAAGAATTGTGCTTCCTCCCCTTACTCAATTTCCTTTTCATATTCCTACCGGGATTGCAGTTTTACTCCTCACCTTAGGTACCATCTCTCGAGTTTGCTCTGCCGACGAAGCAAGCCAGCGAGGCGCGATGGAGGTACGTAGTACCAGCAACACCGGAGCACCTCATTCTCCGACAAGACACTCGCCGCTGGGCGCATTACCGACGATGATGGCCGTTGTGCCTTTTGTGGCAGGAGCGGGTCGCAAACAGGGAGGTGCAGGAGGGACTATTCCTCCACGCAATTCCGTTTCTCCTCGCCCTGAAGAACTAGATCATTTATTAGAAGCCCAAGATACTGAGGAATCTCACAGGCGTTTTGAAGCTTACTTGGCGACAGGCGCAAATTTAGATGCACCTACTTTTACTTTAACTTTATTATGGACCGTTCTCGGGCACTCTCAATATCGTCCTGCCTATCATCTGCCCCTCTTTGATCGCTGGATTCGACAAGTGATGCGAACACCCGAGCAACAACTCGTGGCATTGGGGAAACTGGCCGCCCATCCCAGCCATACACCAGAGGCACTGCGGCAATGGGTTGATCGCATTCGCCGTACAGGAAACGATTGCCCTCAACGTCGAGAGGGCCTGCTTGCCATTCAACGCCACCCCAATTGCCCTGAGGAACTTGCCACAGAACTCCGAAATGACACCGGCCGCACTCTAAATTCTTTAAGAGAATCGGCGGCGGCCATTGAAAGAAAAAGAGATCCAGGTCCCATAGCCAGCGCCGCGAAAGCGCGTCCACGACCTACTTCTGGCCGAAAGCGACGCGGATTTCTGAGCGCCATTCCCCTTCTTCTCGGATTAAGTTTCACCGCCAACCGAGCAGAAGCTCAACCGCTCGAAGAAGGGTTGAGAGCAGCAGTGATGGTGGAAAGAGCACGAGAAGAGGCTATCAAAAGATCCACGGTGTCATTCCCGCGAAAGCGGGAATCCATTGACGAATGGATCCCCCGGTCAAGCCGGAGGATGACAGAAAGTGTTGCAGTAACGCGAGTGGAAAGGCCCCGTAAAACTCCACCGGTGCAGGAAGCGGGCATGGATCCTAGAATAGCTATCGCTGGAGCAATCGTAGAATTTCTTCGCAGAAGAAAACAAAGACAACAAAGTGGAGAAAGAGTTTTTCTCGAGCAAAGTCGAGAGCGGCTTCATCATACTACCGATCTAACACCTACAAGTTTTGAAGCTTATCAAAGAACTATTACTTCTCCACAGGCGGCAAGCTCTTTTAATGAAACTCAACGAGAATTAGACCGAATCATTCACGAAGATTTCCTAAGTCAGGCTCCGGCCAATGGATTAGCGGTAAGACGGGTCACTTTAGTAGAATGGGTAGAAGAGCTACGAGCTGCGGGGCGAAATATTCCAGCAGTTGTTTTAGCATTTGCAGAAAAGCCCGATACCGCAAATCTCGAAGTTGCTGAGCTTCGTGCGCCAGCGGAATTGGACTTACTGGGCACAACCATACGGAGAAGTTTTTCGTTGATGATCGACAATGCATTCGCCACAGAACGCGCAATAGGTTTTGACCGGGGTACTTTGGGGCAAACAGAAGGAGAATGCATCCTCTATTTATTGCCCGATGAACTCCGCGACTTCACTCAAAGCGAGGAGTTTTGGGGACGCAGCGTAGTCGGAGAGCGTATAGTATCCCACACCCTTTCTCCTGAGGACGCTTTCAGAATTCAAGATGAAGATAGCCGGCCACAAGAAATCAGCCATGAACCCGGTGAAATTCATGAAATACCCGCGCACCCTAGAGCTCGACGGGAGCATGATCGTATCCATAAAGATTATCTCAATGGTTTTTTGCCAGATTATCGACATGCCATTCATGCCATCAGCAGAATTGCCCGAGAAATGGATGTCGCTTTAAGACGAGAGATCTCAAGCGATTTGATTGGAGAGATTTCGGAAGGATTCACTCGATATGCTTGGGAATATTTTGGCCAAGAAGCCTTCGATATAATTTTTGGAGACATCTTGTTTAAACCAAATTCTGCTGCGGGTTGTAGCCGAGAATTTTTTGAAGCATTCCAAACAAGACTTTTTGAAGTTTTTCCAGCTCATCACCCCTTGCATGACAAAATCCGCGCAGCTTGGGAACTTAACGTTCGAATTTTAAGGCGCCAAAGGCCCACTTGGTTTTCAACTTCATCGGGCGGGGCTTCTTCAGTTCCACCTTCTGCACTTGCTCTCCCCCTCGCCACAGCCGGTGTTTTGGCCACCCGCGAAGCGCTGAGTTTTCCAGTGGACGCTGCTCACACGCTTGCTACTACCACTCTACCCGCTGCCACCCACATGCTCCACCACGCCGCAATGGTGGTTGCACCGCCTTCTACTCATCTGCTTCCGCCTATGGTCGTAGTTGTCTTGACTTCATTGTTTGTATTGATGGCAATTTCCCGGCCCCGACTTCGAGCCCAAGCTGTTCAATTAACAGACCAGGCGCTGGCTGATGCCTACACTCAGGCCCGAGGAAATATTTCTCAAATTTCCAGAACAACAGGAATGAGTCGGAAACAAATTCGAAAACGGCTTGCAGACGCCGCTGAAGGTTCTGCCCTTCGAAACTTAGAAGACTTTCCTCACCCGAGCGCCCACGTCGTAACCGAAGAACAAGTTTTAGACGCATGGGATTTAGAAGAACAGACTGGCACACCCACTCTAGCAAAACTCGCAGCACGCCTAAAAATAGGTGTTGCAGCACTGCATCGACGATTAGAAGGAGCAACGCCAGGATCAGCACTAGCGGAGCTACGGCAATTTTTCACCCATGAGTCTTCTGAAGAGCGAGTTTCGGATGCACAACTTGCTTTAGCGCTCTATCGAGCCCAAGGAAACCGTGATCGAGCTTACCCCGAAACAGGAATTAGCCGAAGAACCTTTTTTGACCGTTTAGAGAGGGCTCAGCCTGGTTCTGCCCTTGCTCAAGTTCGTGACCATACAGGGGCTACAGCCTTACCTCCCACACTAGCAGACTTAATATTGCTCGATTTTGTCAGAGAAACTTCTACCTTGCTAGAAACCGCTCATCGCTCTCTTGAAACAAGTGCGGCCCGTATTGTAAAAACGCGCGTCCCCGAAAGAAAGAAGACGGCTAGTGCTTTACACCGATTAGAAAAACTCCGAGAAACACTGAGGCATGTGGTAAGGCGCGAAGAGTTTCCAGCTCAAGCAGAGCAAATGTATGTTCCTACTCTTTGGACAGGATTATTGGCATCCCATCTCCGGCACATCTTTACTTCTCTCGATCTAGAAAGTTTGCAAGGAACACTTCCTGCTGGAATGAGTCTCACACAATTTAAAAGGGCAATATTCGAAGCGTACGTAGATTTAATTAAGAGGGTGGGTCTTCCTGCAACATTGAATATTGGGGAAAATACCGAAACAGTAAATTGGGAAAGCCAAGAAGCACGAGCCCTGTATGAACTTTTTAGTCACGAGACAAATCTTGAAACAAAAATCTGGGCCTTAGTGGCTTTCCGTAGAATTTTTATCGAAACACCCCTGATCCCTGATTTCCCTGTGCTTCCCGTAATAAATTCCTTGAATGCTCTCATAAGAGAGATTCC
>CAYWGE010000183.1:0-4217 GCA_964457215.1 uncultured Pseudomonadota bacterium | reverse complement strand
TCTAGATTTGAGCGATTATGGCCGCCCTTTTGGCAATGGGCTGGTTATCCTGCTTTTATCTACTTCTATTTCCCCCATTCACATCACCCTTTTGTATACTTTTATTGGTTTTTTAGCGGCCTTTTTGATCGCCGGAAATCATCTTTTTGGATTAGCAGGGGGGCTTCTCATTCTTAAGAGTATTCTGGATGCAGCCGACGGCGCCTTGGCGAGGGCTCGAAATCGTCCTTCTCGAATAGGAAGATTTTTAGATTCAGTCTGTGATTTTTGGGTGAGTGCGGGAGTTTTTCTAGCCCTCGCTATTCAAGCCTATACAAAAGGGCAGGGATTTTGGGTTTTTCTACTTGCTGCGTTCTCTTTTCTCTCTGTTTTAATTCAGGGATCTCTCTACAATTATTATTCCATTCGATACCGAAATCAGATGCAGGGTGATACTACTAGTCATTTACAAGAAAATGAGCCAGCCGGCTATCCGTGGGATGATCCTAAAATTTTATCTTTTTTGCATCGCATATATCGTCTTTTGTATTCGTGGCAGGACCGTTTCGTTGCTTATTTAGACTGCCTCAGCGGCATTCAGAAGTTTTCTTTAAATTCTTCTTTTATGACTGCGGTGAGTGTGATGGGTCTTGGTGCTCAACTTTTAATTATTTCTTTCTGCTTATTTTTGGCCAAACCCACTTGGGCTTTGTGGATTTTTCCTTTTTTTAATTTTTATGCACTCGCGCTCCTCAGTTTAGGGAAAAAATTATTGAAGACGAATAACCAGTGAACTGATCTCTTTGAGCTGTTTTATAAACGAGGTTAAATCTAATCCCGCAAAATAAGAATGAAGAGAATGAATTTCTTCTAAGTATTTTTGAGCGCTTAGGAGTGAACGCTGGGCGGGTTTTTCTTCTTGGAGGCTAATCTTAAGGCGGACTGCCGCGATTTGAATCAAGGCCTTTAAAAAAATTCCCTCTTGAGTTTTATGTCCCGTCACATGCCAAAGCTCTTCCCAGACTTCATGTGCTTCATAGTAGAAAGCGTGGTTAAACAAGTCGATTCCGTAAAGATAGGCTTCGTTTGTTTGCCAATTTTGGCTACTGAGTTTTTGAAGCCTGAATTGGGGAATATCGCTCCGCTTTTCGTCCTTGGGCATTTGGCCCGGTAGATAAGCGTAGTCGGGAAAATGGGCGCTTGAATAACGAACGGGCATGGATGTTTTTAAGGAATCCAATTTTTAGGGTCTTTGCACTTTTCATTAGCAATTAATTTAGAACCGAATTCTTTTTCAAAACCAATTCCAGTGCATTCCCCCCATTTAGAACCCCAATAAGCGCCTTCTGCGCCTAAATCTTGAGTGCCTTTAGCGCCAAAGTTTTTGAAGATTTCAGATTTAAGGTCCGCTAAACATTTTTCAGAGGATTTATTCACCTGGTCTTTGCACTCTACTTCAGTGATTTGAAAACATTCCCGGAAATACATTCCATCTTTACAAAAAACATTGGGCAATTTCTCTTTTACATTGGTGATCCATTTTTCAGCCAAGGCATTGGGTTTTATTTCAGGTGCTTTCGAGCAGGCCGCGAAAAAGGTGAGAAGGAGTAAGCAGATAATTTTATGAGAAAATCGCATGAGGCATCCTTTTTAAATAAATTGAATATTATTGATTTCGTCTCGATTTATAATTTTCTTGGTCTCGTTTTTTTGCTTCTTCTAAAAGTTTTTCCCTAAAATCAGGATGGGCTAATTTTACTAATTCGTATGGACGTTCTTCATCGGTCAGTCCATAAAGATTTGCAACCCCATATTCGGTGACGATGTATTGCACATAATGCCTAGGTGTCGAGACAATAGTGCCCGGCGGAAAAGATTCCACAATATTTGAAAAGAGTTTCCCCTCTTTTTCAAAACTCGATTTAATACACAGAATGCTTCGGCCCCCGGGGCTATAAAAAGATCCTTCCACGAAGTTGAGTTGGCCGCCCACTCCGCTATATTGTCGCTCCCCAATGGCTTCGGAAGCGACTTGTCCGGACATATCCACCATAAATCCCGCATTAATACTCGCCATATTTTTGTGCTGAGCAATGAGATGCGGATTGTTTACATACGAGACGGGGGCGGCAAGCGCTCGCCCTTTATTTTTACCTTTTCGTTCATCTAACCAATCATAGAGTTTTTGGGAACCTAAGGCGAAGGCGAAAAGTGAGACGCCGGTGTGTAATCCTTTTTGAGTGTTAGTAATTTTCCCAGATTCCATTAAAGTTACAAAACCATCGCTGATCAGTTCGGAATGTACGCCAAAATTATCCATTTTACTTTCCGAGAGAATGCGTGCGACTTCATTGGGAATTGAACCGATTCCAAACTGAAGCGTATCGCCCGATTTGAGTAAACTCACTACATTTTGCGCAATTTTTTGTTCGACCGTACTCAGAGAAGGAGGAGGAATTTCCATCACCGATTGATCATTTTCTACTAAGGCATTAATTTCTGAAATGTGAATTTTATTTCCGCCTAAGTCGGCTAATCCTTTTACAATGGGCATTTGAGGATTGACCTCAGCGATGGCCAACTTGTTTGGATTTTTAGCAGCTTCTATAAAAGGAATATAGGCGGCCTCCGCATCCACGCCAAACGAGAGGTAACCTTCTTCGTCCATTGCGGATAAAGTCGTCATGACAATACGTGCGTCAAAAGTTTTGGCGAAAATTTCAAAGGCATTAAAGGCTAAAGGAAGATAGGCCACACTGGCCCCCATTTCATTGAGCATGCGTTCAATGGGCCCGTAGTAGCCGCTAATTACTTTTACTTTTGGATTTGTAAAAATAGGGTAAGGAAATGCACAAAGTCCGGTAAAAATTTCTAAACTCTCCCAATCTTGGCGATCACTTAAGGCATTGAGTAAAGTGCGGGGTTGACCCGCCGCAATCGACGTAGAAATCTTATCGATGGGGTGAATGAGCTTTAAAAATTCCTCAGGGGATTTTTTTTTCGCTTGGTAAATCGATTGAAATTCTAGCTTTGGCATAAAAACTGTTTTTAGCGGAAAAAGAGGCTAGATAAAACCCTTTTTTCTTGGGCTTGTCAGAATAGCTCATTTTCCAGTAAGGCCCCCCTATGCGACGTGATCAGAGTCTTGAACAGCTTAAATTCGAAACTTTTGATATTCTTGTGATCGGTGGCGGTGCAACCGGGGCTGGCATTGCTCTCGATGCGGCGACTCGTGGTCTAAAAGTGGCGTTAATCGAGCGTGATGATTTTGCCTCGGGGACTTCTAGTAAAAGTACCAAGCTTCTCCATGGAGGGGTTCGTTACCTCGAACAAGCTGTTAAAAAATTAGACCGTAGTCAGCTTCATTTAGTGAAGGATGCTTTAAAAGAAAGGGCTTTGCTCTTAAAATTAGCGCCCCATCTTACTCGTCCACTTTCTCTCTTAACGCCCCTCTATAAGTTTCATGAAAAGCCTTACTATCGCATGGGGTTGAAAATTTACGATTGGTTGGCGGGCAAACAAAAACTTTTTCCGAGTAAGTCTTTAAATGCCAAACGTACTTTACGTCTCTTCCCTTTGTTAAAGGCAGCTCATTTAAAGGGCTCTGTGCTTTACGCCGATGGGCAATTTGATGATGCCCGGATGAATGTTGCCATCGCTTTGACTGCCAGAGAAGAAGGTGCGGTTCTTTTAAATCACGCGAGCGTGGAAGCTTTGGTTAAGGAAAATGGGAAAATTTCGGGAGTTAAAATAAAAGATCTTTTATCGGGAGATAAATTTTTGGTGAAAGCCAAAACTGTTGTGAATGCGACCGGCCCCTTTGTCGATAGTATCCGAAAACTCGATGACGCAAAGTTAACTCCTCTTCTCAAAGCCAGTTCGGGTATTCATATTATTTTAGATAAGAAATTTTGTCCTCCAGATGTTGGGCTTTTAATTCCTAAAACAGAAGATGGCCGAGTGCTTTTTATTCTTCCGTGGTTGGGTATGACTTTAGTAGGCACAACTGATAATCCTGCCAAAATTGAGACCAATCCCAAACCCAGTGAAAAAGATATTCAATATATTCTTCGGCATGTGGGTTTATATTATGAAGTTTCTATTGCACGAACTGCTGTAAAAGCAGCGTGGGCGGGTTTACGGCCATTAGTCTCGAATCCTAAAAAAGCAGATACTGCAAAACTCTCTCGCGATCATGTGATTGAAATTTTATCTTCGGGATTGATTACCATCGCGGG
>CAYWGE010000182.1:0-4227 GCA_964457215.1 uncultured Pseudomonadota bacterium | reverse complement strand
GCTTGAGCTGCAACAAAACACCGGAATAGCCTATCTGCTCATCACCAATCAATTGCGGTTGGTTCGTCATTTTGCCGACCAGACCATGGTGCTGCACCGTGGTATTTGCCTGGATTACGGACCAACTGAACAAATATTCAGCGCACCAGATCTTTTACTCGTCCTCCATTTTGATGAATGCGACTGAGTAGTTCTCCGGTTAAGAGTGCAATGCGAGGGGCTTCCCCAATAATTTTTTTACCTTGATGACTTACTCCCTTAAAGTTTTCAAAAAGAGAAGGGGGGAGCGCATCTTCTAAGCTAATTTGAACTTGTTCGAGACAATATTTTTCAACAAGATCTTTGGGTTTGCCGATTTCAATCAGTCGGCCATGATTAATGATGGCAACTCTCTCGCAGAGCGCTTCGGCTTCGTCAATATAATGGGTGGTTAGTAAAATGGTTGTGCCATCGCGATTTAAATTACGCAAATAAGTCCAAAGCTCATAACGGAGCTCTACATCAATCCCGGCCGAAGGCTCATCTAAGATAAGCATTCGGGGTTTACTCATGAGAGCGCGAGCGATCAAGAGTCGCCGCTGCATTCCACCAGAGAGTTTGTAAAATTGTACTTTGGCCTTATCTTTTAAATCGAATTGTTCCAACATCTCCTCCGTGCGCTGCTTGCGGAATTTAGGAGGATGCCCATAGAAACCCGCTTGAAACTCTAGAGTCTTACGGACATTAAAAAAACGGTCGATATTGATTTCTTGAGGAGAAAAGCCAATCATCTTTCGAGTTTGTAATGGGTTTTTAAGAACAGAATGGTCAAATACTTCGATCTCCCCTGCATTGGGTTTTACGAGTCCAACAATGGAGCCAATTAAAGTGGTTTTGCCCGCGCCATTGGGCCCGAGGAGACCAAAAAATTCTCCCTCTCGAATTTCGAGATCGATTCCTTTTAAGGCCTGGACTTTGCCATAAGATTTTTTAACAGCATGGATGCTAATGGCATTCATAAGATTTTTGTGAAATCCTGTATATAATCCCGTCAAAGCTTGATTTTTCTATCTTTGAACTCATCTTTACTCTCAACTTATGAAAACTACCCATATTCCTCAAGTAATTAAAATTCTCCGAGAAAAAGTAAAGCCGTTTGAAATTCCCTCAGTAAGTCAAATTGCATTGATTGAAAAAAATCGTCCTTTTCGAGTGCTCATTAGTTGTTTACTCTCGCTACGTACAAAAGATGAAGTGACCTTTCCGGCCTCGGAACGTTTATTTAATCGAGCACCTACTATACAGGAAATGAGAAAACTTAATCCCCAAGAAATTGAAAAAATTATCTATCCAGTTGCCTTTTATAAAACAAAGGCTAAGCAAATTCCCGAAATTTGTAGACGTTTGATAGAAGAATTTGGGGGAAAAGTGCCGGAAGAGATTGATGATCTTTTAAAATTTAAAGGGGTGGGACGAAAAACAGCAAATTTAGTACGCACGTTGGGTTATGGAAAACTAGGTATTTGCGTGGACACGCATGTGCACCGAGTTTCTAACCGATTTGGTTTAGTTGAAACAAAAATGGCCGATGACACCGAATTTGCTTTAAGAAAAATTTTACCTTCGGAGCATTGGATTGAATACAACGATCTTTTGGTGACGTGGGGACAAAATATTTGCAAACCTATTTCGCCGTTGTGCTCGAAGTGTGAGATCGAAAAGTTTTGTAAAAAACGAGGAGTCGCAAAGAGTCGATAGACTATTTCTTTTCTTGAAGCACACCGTCTTTCATAATCCACACGCTGTTTTTCCAGCTGAGTCCTTTTTCAGGGTGGGAGGAGTCTACTCCCCCTTTTCTCACTAACAAATGAGGAGAGCCAGAAGAGTTCTCTAATTTAATGTGCTGAGCTTGAGTGGGGGTGCGTCCTACTTCCCATAAAGCGAGTTTTTCTTTTCCGGTAGCATCCTTTATTTTTACCCAATCGAGTTTTCCATTTTTATATTGTAAAAGAGCTGCGGCTTCGGGCCAAGTTCCAGAGCTATCGATAAAAACGAGAATCTCGGGTTTTCCGTTTTTATCTAAATCAAGAGTATTCTTGGCTTGAATACGGGGAATGCCTTTGAGTTTTGTTGTAGAAGCTTCCCCTTTTTGGTTTTCGGTTCCAAATCGAAATTCACTTAATTTCGTATATTTCTCTCCTTCTTTTTTAAAAAACAGAAGGGCAGGTTTTAATTTTTCAGGATCCCGAATTTTTTCTGCTTTGCTACTCGTGGGCGCGAGCCCCACGGCAACTAGGGTAGTTTGTTCAGTTCCCATGGGAAGATCGATTTTTAAATAATCGTCTAACCAAGCTTCTTGAGGAAATTGATCGGTTAAAGGTTTTATCGGCACGTAAGGTTTTGTAGTAGGTGTACTTTCAGGTTTTGATTCTGGTTTTGACTCTGTTTCTGTAGATTTTGTTTCAGGAATAGCTGGTTTTGAACTTGTCTCCGTACTTACCGGTTTAGGGTGAGAAACAGGACGAGGAGTAGGCGCAGAAAAATGGTTTTGAATATACCAAAGGCCTAAGCCTACGGCGGCTACAATAAAAAGAGGTTTATAGATTCCATCGAACCAAGATTTTTTTCGTCTTCGTGCCATTTAAAAAGGCAGTAATCAGTTGTTAGTTTACAGTTTTAAGTTGAAAGTACTCATTGCTAATAACCGATAACGGGCAACTGATAACTATAAAAAAAGGGCGGGTCTTTTAAGAGCACCGCCCTGGATAATGTAGGGGACTATTGCTAAAACGATTTACCCACTTTTGGGGCAATTTTATAAAGTAAGTGGGCAATGACAAATCCCACCACCAAAGCGCCAATCACTAAAATGGGGTTGAAAAACGGAAAGTGAGAAGCGGCACCCATCCCGAACAACATCGGCACCGAAAGAAAAGTATTGAGCTTCGAAGCTTTTCTTGCGCGTTCTGCGATCGTCGCGTCGGGTTTTTCTCCTGCCTTTACAGCAGTTATGATTTTTTTCTGGGCGGGCCAAATGATAAACCACACATTAAACCACATGATGATTCCTAAGAGAGCGCCTAAGCCGATCCACTTACCCCAGCTTGATTGCATCAAAATAGCAAAACCTTCGGGCCCGGCTAAAAAATGTTTCCAAGCAATGATTCCTAGCCCTGTGAGAAGGGTGAGCATGGCTCCCCAACGGAAAAACCATAAAGCGCGAGGCATGAGTTCCGGAACGACCTTTTGCTTGGTGGTCGCGTCCAAAGCGGCTTGAAAGTTTCCATTCACAAAATTAAAGAAATAAAGATGACCAATCCATAAAATACCAAAAAGAAAATGGAACCATCGTAAAAGAAATTCAACTGCGACTGGGTTGGGTTGCATTTTAATCCCCCTTGTTAAAAAAAACGGATTTTTAGGAAAAAATAATTCGAAAATCGACTGTATCGATTTAAAGAGAGTTTTCAAGTGTTTTATTTTCGCGAGGATGAAATGAGTGTCAGGATTTTTCAGGAGAATTTTTAAATATTTTTTTCAGAGCTTTTTCCGCCACTTCTCCCATAAGTCGATAACCTTGAGGGCTCGGATGAACACCGTCTTCAATTAGCCCGCGAATAATACGTTTTCGGCTGTCGAGGAACGCGTCATGAAAATTAATTAAAGGAATTTTCTCTTTACGGGCTTGAGTTCGAACAAAGCTTCTAAAACTGGCGAGTTGTTTTTCCATCTCCTTGTCTTGGATAGGAATCGGAAGACCTAAAATTACCGAAATCTGGTTTTCTTTTAGTCTTTCTAAAATCAGCGTAAGTCGATGTTTCATTTGATCGAGGCGCACCCCTTGAAATACATCGTTAGTACCTCCCAAAATCAGGACACAGTCGGGGTTTGCATCGACCACATCAATGAGTAATCTTTTTTCCATGTCCCAAAGAGTATCGCCATTAATGCCTAAATTCGAAATGGAAAGGCCTAGTTTTTCAGAGACAAGATTTACCCAGGAATAATTATGGCCATAAGGATAGCCATAAGTAATCGAATCACCCAGTGCAAGGATACGAGAGGCCATCTTGTAATAATAAGGGAAGAGGCGCTCTCTCTCCAAGTAAAGATTAGCGTCCTATGGTGGTTTTAAATTCTAAAATAGGCCAACACTTTGAAATTGCTACTTTTTTTAGGTTTCTATCAGGATTAACAGCTCGAGGATTCCCTACCGCATAAAGAAGGGGAATGTGGTGTTCACTCTCT
>CAYWGE010000181.1:3064-4263 GCA_964457215.1 uncultured Pseudomonadota bacterium | reverse complement strand
GCATTTTCGGCGCGACCCAAAGCGCCTTGAATTCTTTCAAGAGAATCTTCGATGATGCTAAAGCTTTCATCTTGTTTTAATTTCGTTTCTAGAGCCTCTAAAGTATCCCGCTGAGCTTTTACGGAATCTAATGAAGATTCAATGGTCCCATCTTTCAAATCTTTGAGCATATTTTCGCAGGCCGCCTTTAAATCCGGTAAAGTACTCGAAAGAGTCGTTTCTAAGGTTCGATACCGATCATACGAGTCTCCCACCTCCAATTGAGAGGAGTTCTGGGCCTTAAGGGAAGGACTGAGTATTAAGACTAAAAAGCTAATAAAAACAACGCGTAATAAAGTCATTGATCCTCCTGTCCCTTTCTTCTATAGAAAATTCCAATGGTAGGGACTTAAGCCTAACATTTAAAAACTTGATAGAGAAAAGGTGCTGATGTTTTAGGGATACTCATAATTCTAACTAATTTAATTCACTTTGAAAAACAGTATTTTCCTCTTTTTTTGATCTGGTTTTGAAAAGATATGAAGAGCAAGGGAGATTCCATGAAAAATTGGGTGATCTTAATCACAGGCGCTTCGATGGGAATCGGACGGGAATTAGCCCTTCTTTTTGCAAAACAAGGGGCAATTCCTGTTTTAGTAGCCCGTTCTAAAGAAAGACTCGAAGATTTAGCCGAAGAAATAAAAAATCAAGGTGGCCGAGCCTTCGTCGTCGTCGCTGATATTACTCAAAGTAAAAATATTAATCATTTACTCGCAGTTGTCGAAAAGGAGTTCGGAAGGGTCGATGTACTAATCAATAATGCCGGAAAAGGGGTATATAGTGAGATTGAAAAAGCTCCCGTCAGCGAAGTTCGTGAGCTTTTTGATTTAAATTTCTTTTCGGTGGTTGAACTCACCCAAAAAGCACTCCCTTTACTTCGCCAGTCCGCAAATCCTTCTATCATCAACATTTCCTCAATTGCAGGGCATCTTGCTATCCCGAAAATGGGATTTTATTGCGCCAGTAAGTTTGCGTTAAACGCCTTTGGCAGAACACTTCGGATGGAACTCGCTGGTGAAAAAATCCACGTGCTCAACGTCTATCCCGGAACAGTGGCCACCGATTTTTCAAAAAATGCGACACGCATTGGCAAACGCCCTGACATCTTAAATACCCAAGGAAAAGGACTTTCGGCTGCAAAACTTGCTCAAATTATCCTC
>CAYWGE010000181.1:0-3054 GCA_964457215.1 uncultured Pseudomonadota bacterium | reverse complement strand
CGTGATTTTCCAAAACCGCCTCTGGATCAATATTCAGTTCTTTTTTCCTTCTTTAATGGAATATTTCATGGCGAAACTTGTTCGATAAATTTTACCCCCCTGCAACCCTCAAATTCAGGCCCCTCTAGGGCCTAACGCGCTGCGTAGTTACTTTCTTAGCAACTTTTACTAAGTCTAGCCGAAAATTCCTATAGTCCTTTAAAGCTTAAAACTTAGCCGAAGGTGACGGATTTCTTAGATTAATCTTAGGAATGAGCTCATCTTATTTTGGTCAATTTTATGGTTGAACTGCGCCAAGACACCATTGATATACTTCATTATGCTTACTCGGGCTGTTTATCCGACCCCAACGCCTTTGTGGCGTCCTATCTCCATAGTACTTTAAACTCCGCCGGGGATTCATTAGCGGCTTGCCTCCACCGTTTAGGCACTTCTCAGGTTTCAGTCGATTCCAACCTCAATCGTTGCGTAACCGAAGAATTAAATGCCAATTTTCCCAATAGAAACGCTCCCGAAGCCCCCGTAGAGATCAGTTTACCTCCGTCAAATCCTGATCTTCAACCGCTCCCTGCCTTTTCTCCCCGATATAGAGATCAACCCAATGAAGGATATGTTTATTGCCGGACTCTCGAAAATAGGGCTTTGAGCTATTTAGCTGCCGGTCAAGTGGCAGCGGGACGAGGAGCGACTTATCAGCATCAGATGAATCTCGCACGTCCTGAGCTTCCTTCGGGGTTTCGAAATCTCGATGTTTTTTTAGATCGTTTACGCGACGTAGGTGCAGAACGCATTGATCATCCTCCTGCACCGATCGAACGCTCAACTCCTGAGCCTACTCAAACACCCTCTCAATGGAATACTTTAGCCTACGGTTTTACCAGTAACTTTCTTTCTCCCTTTGCCCGACCAGAAATTACAAGAGAGGCCGTCCCCACCACTTGGCTAAGAAGCGCCAATCTTCTACTTTTAGAAGCCGGTTGGATCCATGAATGGCGTGGAATGGCTAACCCTCTTCATCGAGACAGCTACAGCACCCGCGGTTTTGGAACATTGGCCATGCTAGGACTCGATGGAAATGGCGTGAGTGCTTTAGGCGCTTTTCTTTATCAATGGGGACAAACAGATGGACGACGCTACCAAGTACGGGCCGCAGTGGGTTGGGATTTTGGTTTGAATATGCCTCGCGTCGGGCTTCTTTTTGCTATCGCTTCGGAAGGGACCCTTTCTACTTGTGCGCTTCAGGGCGTCCTTTTCCCGTGGGCAATGGTAAACCCAAATCGTTTTGCCCAATGCTTACGGCATAGCCGGGAATATCCATCGATTCCTGATTCGTCGGTTACTTTCATGGCCGGGGCTTTTTGGAATGCGTCTACCGAGCAGCCCATCGTTACCCCGTATATTGGATTTAGTTTTAGACCCTTTGTCAAACAAGGTTGGATTATTGATTTAGGATTCACGGTAGTAAACTTAGCACTACCGCGCTTATAAATTATGGATAGAAGCAGTAACCGATTTGGTTTTACCCTTAACTTAGGAATAGGCACTCTAGTCTTAGACCCTGCTTATACCAGTGCTCCCCTTTATGCGCGACCTCTTTTGAGAATCGATGCCCATGCGGATCTCGGGGGAAGACCCTTAGTAGAGCAAACCGAAGATGTGGATAACGTCCAAACTTCTCAGACTCGTTGGCAATTTAGTGTTGATGGGAGCTACGGCGCCTTTTTAAGAGACTTAGATTTAGGGACGACTCAACAGTTTTTTCGTTTGGCATTGGGCCCCAGCTACACACGGTTTTTTTATCGGGAAAGTTATGGGGTCCGCTCCTCCAGAATTCAAGCAGCAATGAGTTGGGCCCCCGGAGAGCCAACACGTCTATATCCTGAACTGAATTGGACCGAAGAATTTCTGGTCGATAAAACAAATGGGCTCCATTTTAATTATCAGCTTTCCTTACTTACCTGTGTGGACACAGAGCGAGGATTTTGTGGATTTGGGGGTCAGGCCCTTTTCGGGTTTGGATTTGATTTGTATACGAGTGCTGCACATTAACGAGGTTGAATAAAAGTAATCTACTTTCGGGGGAAAGAAGAATGACTTGTTCGAGTTGTCATCGACGTGCGAGTAATTCAATTGGGGATTCCTGGGCCCAACGTTCTCGTGCGCCCCAAGCTTCTCGATCTTTAGATCTGACTTTTCCTGCCCCCAATTCTGCATTGCATCATACTTGGGAGGAGTGGGTCCAAAATAATGCTCCGCCCCCAAATTTTACTCCTCGTCTTCCTATTACGGGCAGCCCTACTTTAATTCCAGCGCAAACACACTCCCCAGATTCTCTTGATGAAGCCTGGCGGCAATGGGCTCAAAATCCTCAAACCCCTCCAGCCTCTCCTCATCGCCTCCCCTTTCGTTTAGACATTGAACATGCAACGTTAGAGGTCGATCTTCAATTAAGGGCTTTTGATATTTATAGCCCAGCCTATCACCCCTCTTGCATTCCAGCATTTGAAGTGCGACGTCATCTCTATAATTATTCTCCTCTTCGAATACGCACGGGAGAAGAGAGCACCCATCATCGGATTGAAATTATCAATAATGAGATTCCTCTTCCTCTAAGAAGTCTCTTAAGTTTCTATAATATTTCAGTGGATGGCCCTTGGTTTCCCTGGCCTTTGACAGAATCGTGGCAAAGAAATTGGGATCCTCACCACTTAGGAATGAATGAAAGAGGGCAACTCTATTTACAAGAAAATGGGGTTGATATCTGGGGCGATGCTCGGGTGACTACTTTCGAAACAGATTTCAGCGGATTAATTTCCCAAGCAGCAGGAGCAAACAGAAGGGTAATTGACGTAGAAAATTTAATCGCTTGGCTTATGCGCCAAATGGATGACCCAAGTTCAAATTCGTCTTCGGACGAAAACAGAATTACTCTAGCCAACCACGACCAACCCATTCTATCCCCTCTCGATCTGCTCCGACGGGGAGAAATTGTTTTGAATGTGGACAAGCTTCGTAATTTTTCTTGGCCCGGGATTATCGATTTAGGATCCGATT
>CAYWGE010000180.1:0-4294 GCA_964457215.1 uncultured Pseudomonadota bacterium | reverse complement strand
AAGCCTTCTTATACGAGCTATAATTATAAAAATTGGGCGTTTATTTGAGTCAATTTCTAGGAGGGTCTCATGGCATTTGAACTCGACTCTATTTTTTATACTGAAACCATGGTGAAAATTTTACAAGCCCAAGGCCATGCGCAACATGCGAGTAAAATTTGTGAAGAAATTTTAAAAAAAGAACCTAGTCGTCTTCATTTGCGCGAATTGTTAGAGCAATTAAAAACTTCCCCGTTTCGCAGTTTAAATACAACGCGTAGCGAAACTCCCCTTGCAGTAGAAGAAGAGGAAGAAGATGAAACTACCGAGCCTGGATTAGCCGTTGAAGAGCTTGCTGAGGAAAATTCGGTGGCGCTCGTTCAGTCTGAGCATGAAACTGCTCCTTTACCGGTTGCCACTCATCCCCGAGAAGAAAAACTTAAGAAACTTCATCAGCTTTTAGATAAAATTATTTCTAAACAAGTTTTTTCGACTGAGATCTCGAAGTCTGTATCTTCTCCCGAAGTCCAAGGATCCGAAGAAATTTAATTTATGCCAAAGGTAAAAAATAACATTTTGGTAATTCATGGCCCGAATTTAAATCTTTTGGGCGAACGTGAAAAAGACGTTTATGGAACTTTAGGTTTAAAAGAAATTAACGATAAAATTACACAGAAGGCTGGCGACTTAAATCTTAAGGTAGATTTTTTTCAAAGTAATTCCGAAGGTGAGTTAGTTACTTGTATTCAAGAAGCTAGAAAAAAATATGCAGCGGTTGTCATTAACCCTGCAGCATATACCCACACTTCTGTAGCTATTCGCGATGCGATTGCAGCAGTTTCAATCCCGGTGGTTGAGGTTCATTTGAGTAATATTTATCAGCGTGAAGAGTTTAGGCATCACTCTTTAATCGCTCCAGTAGCCCAAGGGCAAATTTCTGGGTTTGGTTGGAAAAGTTATTTATTAGCCTTAGAAGCCGTAAGTTTTTTATTAGAAAAGAAGGCGTAAGCCTTCGATTAATAATTTTATGGAAGCTCAGCGAAAAAATAAAATAGAGAACTTTTTGAGCCAAATCAAAAAGATGCTCTATAAAGATAAAGTGGCTCAAGAGATCGAAAAGACCCGTCTTGAGATTGAAGCTCACCCTCAAGACTTACGCTTAAAAATTAAATTGGCAGAATTGTATTTTAAAAAGAGAGAAGTGGCCCAAGCGATTGTTCTGTTTCGAGAAGTGGCGGATGTTTACCTGCAGGAAGATTTTTTACTCAAAGCCGTTGCGGTTTATAAGAATATTATCCGAATGGCCCCCGGAACGGTGGAGTTTAACGAAAAATTAGCAGATCTTTATTGCCGTTTGGGAATGCTCAAAGATGCGATGAATCAATATTTGATTGTGATTCATTATTATCAAAACCATCAAGAAACAGAAAAAATGATCGAAGCCGCCGAAAAAATGGTGGCGGTAGATCCTACAGAGATTTCGGGTCGGTTACGGCTCGCCGAGATTTATTATAATCACGGTAAACAAGACAAGGCTTTGGCCGAATATGAAAAAATCAGTCAGGAGTTAAAAGAAAAAGAAGGGGGCGTGCAGGTCGGTTTATTACTCGATGTGTTAGAAAAAGTTTATTTACGCCGTCCCAAAGATTTAAATCTTCTCAAAGAAATTTGTATTCTGTATTTAAAACAACATAACCCCGATGTGGTTTTGAAAAAAATTGAGAAATTAAAATTAGAACAAGAAGGGGCCTTTCACCAAATTTATCTGAAAGCCCAAGAAATGTCGGCTTATCTTGAGCAAAAGAAAGCCGCCTCTCAGGAAAAACCCCATGAAGTTTAGTCCCATTAAAGGAATGCACGATATCGGGCCTCCCGAAATCGAAGTATGGCATCGTGTTGAGAAAACGGCCCGTGAAGTTTTTGAAAATGCCGCATTTTTTGAATTGCGTCCTCCTTTACTCGAAGAAGAAGCGCTTTTTAGCCGTGGAATTGGCACAACTACCGATATTGTTGAAAAAGAAATGTATGCTTTTGAAGATCGCAATGGAAAACGAATTAGTTTGCGCCCCGAAGGAACCGCGTCGATTGTGCGAGCCTATATTGAACGGTATGGAGTTCCGGGTGGGCAATATCAGCGCTTTTATTATTTAGGGCCCATGTTTCGCCATGAGCGTCCTCAAAAAGGAAGGTATCGCCAATTCTATCAGATTGGCGCAGAGATCTTCGCCTCCTCTCATCCTTATACCGATGCCGAATTAATTGCCTTAGCAAGTCAGCTCTTCAAAAAATTAGGACTTTCGGCGGTAAAGCTTTCTTTAAATTCTTTGGGCTGTTCACAATGCCGAACTTCTTTTCGTCAGGCGCTGCTGGAATTTTTAACTCCTCTAAAAGATCAGCTTTGCGAAGAGTGCCAAGGACGTTTAGCCCGTAATCCTTTGCGGGTTCTCGATTGTAAAAAAGAAGATTGTCAAAAATTAACCCACGAAGCCCCTTCGGGACTTGAATATCTTTGCCAAGATTGCTTGACCCACTTTGAACAGGTGCAATTAGGGCTTAGTCGATTTCAAGTGGAATACACCATTAATCCCCGCTTGGTAAGAGGCTTGGATTATTATGTGCGCACCGCCTTTGAGTTTGTCTCCGAAGGATTAGGTGCACAAAACGCGGTGGCGGGTGGTGGACGTTATGATGGTTTAGTGGAGGAGCTCGGTGGCCCCGCAACTCCGGCCATTGGCTTTGCGATTGGAATTGAACGATTGGTAAGCCTTCTCTCTCCCCAAGAAGCTTTACCTGATTCTAAAAAAATATTTTTTGCCTGCTTGGGAGCAAAAGCTCACGAGGCGTTACTTCCGGTGCTTCAACAACTGCGTCAATTGGGTTTTTGGGTAAGTACCGATTACGAATCGAAATCGCTAAAGTCTCTCCTTCGCCAGGCCAACCATTGGCAGGTGGATTGGGCAGTGATTGTCGGGGAGCAAGAGCTTGAAAAAGGGATTGTGCAAATCAAAGACATGAAGGTTCAAGGAGTTCAGAAAGAAATTCCTCTCCTTAGTTTAGTTCAATATTTTCAAGAAACTCGCCGGATGGCCTAAGGCTTTCTTAAGGAATTCCACCTAAATTTAGAGTAATGCTATCGGCGGGTAATGAAGGCTGAGCATTTCTTTGCACGTCAATGGTGTTGGCGTTGGGAGTAACAGTAGGCGCAGGAGCCGGCAGAGGAGTGGGAAGAGGGGCAGGTGCTGCTGGCGCTGGCATATTTCCCATAGGGGGAGCCATCGCACTTAAATAAGGATCATAGGCTGGCGGCGGAGCTGCGATAGGTGCTTGAGGGATTAAATTTCCATCCGCAGGAAGTTGGCTATGCGCGGGTCTGGTCCCCACACTCAAAGCGGCATCGGCGCGTTCGTTAATGGGTTTTGTAGAGCGGTCGAGAATTTTGATTTCTTCCCCTTCTGCAACATCTTTATGATCGTTTTTCATTTCTTTTAAAAAAGTTTCAATCGGAACAGAGGCCGCGGGAAGATTGGCAGGGGCTGCCGGTGTGGGTACTGGATTTTCCACTGCGACAGGGAGGGGAGGAGTAACTGGAGTTTCAACTTCTGCTGGGATCAAAAGTGATTCAGAAAATTCAGAAGTGTTTTTCCCCGCGTGTGTGCTTAAAGCGATGAGTCTACTCAAGCCCGCTTGTAAATCTTTGCTGCTCAGAGCAAAGTTAGCTTCTCCTGCTTCGAAGGCAGTAGCGGGCATGAGAAGCGTTTTTCCTTCTTTTCCATTAGCATCGGCCAAATAGATTTCGACATCACTTTTTTCAGGAATTTGTGCAGTGAGCAGATAACTTTCGTTTTCTTTGCGCACCTGCTTCAAGATAATTTTAGAAGTTTTATAAGAGTTTTCATTGGTGCTAATAGATTTGTGTTGATCTTGAAAAGTATTGGCACTTAAGCGATTGGCATTTCCAACATTAGCCGCGAAGCTAATAGCTTCTTGGTTTCCAATAAACTCATTTGAATCAATGGTGTTTTCGCTCGCATCATTTGAGAGAAAAAGCGCAACATTATTGGGACGAAGGTTCTCAGAGATTCCTAAATTAACAAGCGGATTGTTCGTTGCTCCCGGGGCAGGAGGGGTATCCCCAAATTTATTATTCAAAATTTGATTTCGGTTTCCCTCGATAAATATCGCATAACCGTTAAAGCCAGAAAATTGACAATTTCTTATAATATTACCGCTTGATTTTAGGTGGAGTCCCATCACTTGTTCACCTGCTTCAAGACTGGTGTTTTCAATTTGAGAGCCGTCAATGATTCCTTTGCCG
>CAYWGE010000179.1:0-4307 GCA_964457215.1 uncultured Pseudomonadota bacterium | reverse complement strand
TAAGCACATCGTTGAAATTCAACTTCAACGTCTGCAAAAACTTTTGTCCGATCGAAAAATGAGTGTAACGCTTACCGATAAAGCCAAGGCCTTGATTGCTAAGCAGGGCTACGATCCGGTTTACGGTGCACGCCCCTTAAAACGTGCGATCCAAAAATACATTCAAGACCCACTCGCCTTAAAAATTCTTGAGGGCCAGTTTAAAGATGGGGATTCGATTGTGGCGGATGCGGGGGATGTGGGCTCGGTGGTATTTCGGAAGAAGTAAAACCCTAGCGGTCTATCTCAAATCTTTCCACTTCTCGCATGGGATAATGTTTCCAATTAAAAGAGCAAAGAGCGAAACGATGGATGGCTGCAGAAGCAGCGATCAAAGCATCTGCGAGTTCTAAGCCGTGGGATTTCGAGTATTGGCGCATCCATTCCCCGGCCTTCCTGCCAATGAGATGAGTGAGATCCAAACATTCAAAATGTGAAAGAATCGCTTCAGTTTTTTGTCTTTCATTCGAGCGAAGCCCCCGAAAGATTTCGGCTTCTGAAATAGGCGTATAGGCTAAAATATTTTTGGCTTCGTGAAGCTCAGAGAGTTGAGAAGTGACTTGAGGATTTCCTCTGAGATGCTCAATCAAGACATCCGTATCAAAAATTATTTTTTTCATTTATTGAATCCAAAGCGTTGTGCGCGCGTATCTCTGCGCACTTCACGGATGTATTCGTCGGTGGGAGGAAGATCTTTTCTATTTTTCCAAATTCCAAAGGAAGCCTTCAGGTCTTTCTGAAAATCATCCTTCTTTTTGGATTTTCCATATACCTTTTCGAGTGCCTTCCGAACTAAGTCGGAGACCGTTGTCTTCTTTTGGCGGCTCAGAGTTGTGAGCGTTTGGAAGAGTCTCTCATCAATGTATAATTGAGTGCGTTTCATGATGTATAGCATACATCACTAAAAAGGAGTGTCAAGCTGTTCATGTGTCGGTTAAGCAATTCGATCTCTCAAAAATTTCTCAATCCTTAAATTAATCAACTCGGGTTGCTCCAGCAAAGCCGCGTGAGTAGCGTTTTTAATGATGAAGAGCTCACTCTTCGGAATGGTTCGATGCATTTTTTTGGCGATCCAAACGGGGGTGAATTGATCTTGCTCAGCACCGATAATTAAGGTGGGGACTTTAATTTTCTTTAAAATGTTTTCGACGGTGTGTTGACCAATGCTTTGTAAAAGAATGGCAAAGAATTTTGGGTCGAGCTTTACGATGTGATCTACATATTTTTTTACGTCTTCTTTGTTGGCGAGCCCTGTGTTGACCATTTTCAAGACGCCACCCAACTCATACCAAAAGGGATTTTGAAGCAAAAATCGCCCTAAGAGATTACTTTGTTTGGGAAAAGCGGTACCGATTAGTGTAACGATTTGGTAAAGGTATTTTGAGAGATGCGTATTGTAAAAGGTATCGATCGGTTTGCCATAAGTGCCTAAGCAAGGGATGAGCGCTTTGACTGATTTGGGATAGCGCTTATAAAATTCGAGAATAATTTGGCTACCCAAACTAAAGCCTACGAAGATCGCTTTTTTTACTTTGAGTTTATTTAGAACGGCTTTGCAATCGAAGAGCAGCGCATCCATGCTTGCATTCGTCAGGTCTTTGGGAGAAGCGGAGTTGCCATGGCCCCGGTAATCCCAGGTAATCACCTGATAGTTTTGTTTAAAGTGGTTTTCTAAATATTTCCAAAAGAAGGTGTTTACTCCAAAGCCGTTGCAGCAAACAATGGGAAGCCCTTGGCCGATTGATTTGTAATGGATGAGAGTTCCATCGAAACTCTTTACTTTTCCTTCTTTCAAGAAAACAAGTTCGGCTAATTTTCCGCGTCGTTTAATTGTTCTTTCTCGTTTTTTTAATTGCATGATGAGTCATGTCTTCTAGTTGAATGGTCAAAAAATAAAGTATGTTATTTTAATTCTCTTTTATCGAAGAATTCGACTTCTCCGGTTTCCAGTGAGTATTCAGCCCCTACCACAACCAAGCCTTCTTTTTGAATCAATTGTTCTAAAATTTTAGAACCGTACCTAAGGTGATCGACTGCAACTCTCACATTGGCGCGCACTGCCTGGTGAACCAGTTTATTTAAATCGTGCCTTAATTCAGTACTCAGTAATCCTTCGACGGAAGGCCGAACACGGTCGACAATAGAACGAAGATTGTGAGATTGGTTTTCGACCGATTGTTGAAGCTCTTCGAGGGTCGCCAAAATAGCTCCACACTGTGAATGCCCTAACACCACGACAAGCCTGGTTCCGAAACGGGAAGCAGCGAATTCTACACTCCCCACTTGCGAAGGGGCCACAATATTTCCTGCGACACGAATCACGAATAGATCGCCTAAACCTTGATCAAATACCATCTCTGCGGGCACTCGAGCATCGGAACACCCTAAAATAATGGCAGAAGGTTTTTGTTCTTTAATTAATTCAATTGGGCGAGAAGAGGGGAGGGAGTCGGAGCGATTCTTAAGGCTCGAAACAAAGCGTTGGTTGCCTTCGCGGAGCTGATTGAGTGCTTCTTGGGCTGAAATCATAGATTAATCCTCGTTACACTTAAATGGTTGATTATGGGCGAACTCTTTAAAGTGCCTTGAAGAGGCCATTTACCCGTTCTGTGGATTATAAAACAAGGAATTAAGAGAGATAAACTATAAAAGATGGCCTGTTTTTTAAACTCTTAGAATTTTTTAAATTTTCTACCTTTTTAAGGTGATTGTTTATGAAATAGAGAAAAAAAGAGCTGAGATTAGTGTAAAATCCATTCATTTGTGCAAAAAACCGGGTATTGACATTAAGTTAGGCAGTCTATATATACGCAAGCCTATCTATGCAATCCATCACACTTTCTTCTCCTGCAAAGATCAACCTGCGTCTAAATGTATTGGGACGCCGTTCCGACGGTTATCATGAACTCCTTATGTTAATGGAGCGTGTTTCTCTTTCTGATGAAATTGAACTAAAAGTCGTTGAAAAAGGGATTCTGGTCACAGTCGATTCTCAGGAAGTGCCCGAAGGAGAATCCAATATCGCTTTTCGAGCCATTAAAGAAATTATGGCATATTCTTCACGTAATGTAGGGATTGAAGTCAAAATTAAGAAGAATATTCCCGTCGCAGCAGGGATGGGCGGAGGCTCTTCTAACGCAGCAACTGTGATTCGTGGATTAAACCAACTGTTAAAATTAAAGCTCCCACGAGAAAAATTGATGATGATTGGGGCTAAAATTGGGGCAGATGTACCCTTCTTTTTGTTTGAAGCACCCGCGATTGCTAGTGGTATTGGAGATCAACTCCGAAAAATTAAAAAAATTCCTAAAATGAGTTTTGTTATTATTAATCCAGGTTTTCCGGTTTCGACCGAATGGGTTTATAAGAATTTTACTTTAACAGGAAATACTCCCAAAAATGGCAACGGCAAAGCTTCTTCTGATTTTAATGAAGTGCCCAGTATTTTTAATACAAAACGTGATGTTGTAAAGTATTTGCATAATGATCTTGAAGAAGTAACGGCAAAACAATATCCTGTTATTGAAGAAATTAAAAAAATGTTACTCCAAAATGGTGCGCTTGCGAGCCGAATGACCGGTTCAGGCCCATCGGTTTTTGGAATTTTTCCGGATAAATTGACTGCAGAAAAAGCCATCTCAAAAATGAGCCTTAAGGCAGATAAAGGCTGGCGGTTTTTTCATGCAGAGAATCTTTGTTAAGGTAGATACGATTTTATATTGTGAAGGGTGAATTAGAACGTAAAGAGTAGGGGGGGGGTATGGAGATTACAGAGGTTCGTGTTTTTCCCATGAATGAGGAAAAACTCAAAGCATATGCGACAGTGACTTTTGATGATTGCTTTGTCGTTCGTGATTTAAAAGTCATTTCAGGAAATTCCGGCCTATTTGTGGCGATGCCTTCTAAAAAACGTAAAGATGGTACTTTTAAGGACATTGCCCATCCTTTAAATAACGATTTTCGAGCTAAAATTGAAAAAGCGGTTCTGGATGCTTATCAAGCCGAGCACGGCTCTGAAGAAAAACCTGCCGCTGCAGCACCCACTCCAGTATTTTCTACACCTTCTGTAGAATCGAAAACACCCGATCAAATTAATCCGAGCGATTATTCAGCGCCTGATGATTGAGAAAAGCTCTTTTTCCACCGAAACTTTTCATTTTTAATCTTGTCGAGCGTTTAAAATTCCGTTATATCCCGCCCGCAGTTTTTTTTCTGGGGCGTCGACAAGCGGTAAGTCACTGGATTTTGATTCCAGCATTCCCAGGTTC
>CAYWGE010000178.1:0-4313 GCA_964457215.1 uncultured Pseudomonadota bacterium | reverse complement strand
AGCCATGAAAGCTCATCATTGGCCCACAGTCAAAAAAAGACTTAAAAAAACTATCGATCAAGGAATTAAAATTCTTAAAGAAGGTGGAGAAGAAGCTAAACATATTGCTAACCAAACCGCACACTTTCTGGAATTAGAATTAGATGCCCATAAACTTAAATCACGCATCCATAAAATAAATTATGAATTAGGCCTTTCAGTATCAAAATCTTTAGAAAATGGACGTTTTCATATGAGCCCTCGGCTTAAAAAGTTAAGTACTGAATTGGCAAATCTGAAAAAAAGTCTTAAAAAAAGAGAAGGCCAGCTTCAGCGACTTAAGTTCACTACAAAAAAATAATCTAAACTCTGTAATAAGCAAGTATAAGGGCAGGCCTTTAAAATAGCCTTTTTTTTCGTATGAGTAACTGGAAAAACTTTTCCATTGCCAATGTTCAAGGCCTGTCTGAAAGAGAAGCCAGAGTGAGGCTTCAGAAAGAGGGCTTTAACGAATTACCTTCGGATAAAGCTCATGGTCCATGGTGGCTGCTTAAAGAATTGCTCACCGAACCGATGATCTTTCTTTTGATTGCAGCCGCCGCAATTTATTTTACTTGGGGAGATTTACGAGAAGCAATTTTACTCAGCAGCTCAGTGGTCCTTGTTATCTTCATTACTTTTTATCAGTCGCAAAAAACCGAACGGGCTTTAGAAGCTTTGAAAGAATTGACCAGCCCGCGTGCGCGAGTAATCCGCAATGGGCAGTCGATACGAATCCCGGGTCGAGAAGTAGTACGCGGGGATATTTTGATTCTTTCGGAAGGTGACCGTATTGCTGCAGATGCCGAACTTCTCTCTTGCGCTCATCTTTCTGTAGATGAATCTCTTTTGACGGGTGAGTCCCTTCCGGTTCGTAAAAAACTTCCTGAAAAAGAGCTTCTTTGGAGCCGTCCAGGAGGAGACGACCTCCCTTTCCTCTATTCCGGCACTTTGGTGGTCAGTGGCCATGGGGTTGCTCAAGTCCATTCTACAGGACTTCAAACGGAAGTCGGACAAATTGGTAAAAGTCTCAAAAACATCCGTACTGAAAAAACCCCCTTACAAAAAGAGACAGCTCGTTGGGTTTTGGGCTTCGCGATCTTCGGACTTTTGATTTGTGTCATCGTAGCCTTTGTTTATGGTGTGACACGATCCAACTGGTTGGAAGGGATTTTGGCAGGGGTGACCCTGGCAATGTCGATGATTCCTGAAGAAATTCCTGTCGTCTTCACCCTATTTCTGGCGTTGGGGGCATGGAGAATGTCGCAAAAACAAGTGCTCACCCGACGTGTGCCTGCTCTCGAAAGTTTGGGTGCTGTAACAAGTCTGTGTGTGGATAAAACGGGAACCTTGACGCTGAACCAAATGGAAGTAGCGCAGCTTTTTGCCCACGAAGAGTTTTATTTTGTCGATGGCAAATCTACTTTTCCCTTACCAGAAACTTTTCATGAACTCGTGGAGTTTTCTATCTTGGCCAGTCAAAGAGACGCCTTTGACCCTATGGAAAAGGCCATCCATCATTTAGGTGTGCAATTTCTGCAAGGCACAAAACATATTCATAAAGATTGGAGTCTTATCCGTGAATATCCTCTTGCTCCGAGCTTACTGGCCTTGTCTCACGTTTGGAAATCTCCCGAAGGATCTGGTTATGTGGTTGCTGCCAAAGGGGCTCCCGAAGCCATTGGAAATCTTTGTCATTTAGAAGAAAGCGAACAAGCACAGATTTTAGCAAAAGTTCAAAGCATGGCCAAGCAAGGACTTCGCGTCTTAGGGGTAGCCAAAGCTCTATTTCAAGCGCCTTGCCTGCCGAAAGAACAACACGAGTTTCAATTTCAGTTTGTTGGACTTTTAGGGTTTGAGGACCCCATTCGCCCCGGTGTGAGAGAGTCTATTCAAGAATGCTATCAAGCGGGAATTCGAGTCCTCATGATCACAGGAGATTATCCGGCTACTGCGCTACACATTGCCGAAAAAATTGGATTCAAAGTAACCGAGAGAATGCTCACAGGAAATAATCTAGAACAGATGAGTAAAGAAGAATTAAGAAAGCAAATCCGCACCGTCAATCTTTTTGCACGGGTAATGCCCGAACAAAAATTGAAGTTAGTGGAAGCCTTAAAAGAGAACGGAGAAATTGTGGCCATGACAGGGGATGGAGTCAACGACGCTCCCGCCCTTAAATCAGCGCATATTGGAATCGCTATGGGGGGTCGCGGAACCGATGTTGCCCGCGAAGCAGCGGACATTGTGTTAGTGAATGATGATTTTCCTTCGATTGTTACAGCGATTAAAATGGGACGCCGGATTTTCGATAATCTTAAAAAAGCGTTAGCCTATATTCTAGCGATTCATGTGCCTATCGCCGGGCTTTCTCTCGTTCCTGTGCTCTTAAAGTGGCCTTTGCTGCTTTTTCCAGTTCACATTGTATTTATGGAGCTTATTATCGATCCCGCTTGTTCGCTGGTCTTTGAAGCAGAACCCGAAGAGCAGGATGTGATGCGGCGTCCACCTCGGCCCATGAGTGCATCTTTCTTTAATTCAAAAATGGTTTCTTTAAGCTTTCTACAAGGTATAAGCGTCCTCGCAGTCACTTTTTCTCTTTATGCCACAGCCCTTCAACTAAACCGTGGGGAGGACGAAGCACGCACCCTAGCCTTCACCGCTTTGATCTTAGCAAATTTGGGTCTCATCTTAACGAATCGGTCTTGGTCCGAAACAATCTTCAAACGTTGGAAATTACCTAATCCTTTTTTGAAATGGATTTTAGGGGGAGCGTTTCTATTATTAATATTCGCCCTACGTCTTCCCTTTCTTCAGCATGTTTTTAAATTCTCAGACCTTCACTGGGATGATTTTCTTCTGTGTCTAGGAATTGGAGTATTCGGTATCTTATGGTTCGAAATATATAAGCTTATCTCCTTTCGAAATAAATCTGACCAAAATCATATAAAACTCTGACCTGAGTCAGCGCCCTTTGCTTTATCTTTGATTAATTTAATGGCATACGCTGAGAATCATTCAATCAAAGGTAAAACCATGCAGCATAAAATAATCTTTATTTCTTCTCTTATCTTTTTACTGTTTGTTTTTCACCCTCCACTCCAAGCTGGCGGCGACCTACAGGATAAAGGGGTCGACCCTGCTACTTCTCTCGTCCTTAAACAATCTATGTCGAAGCTTGGAACCTTAATGGGTAAAATGAGGACCTTAAGGTTGGAAGAAAAAAAACCCAATTGGAAGGAGGTTAATCAAACACTTACTGAAATGAGTCAAATACTCCAGAAGATGCAGAAGGCCGACACCTCCCATACCTATCAAGGCTACACCAACTTATTAGGAACCGGACTTACCGATTTAAAACAAAGGAGTGCTAAAAAAGATAAAAATATATACAGCGGTTTTGAACATTTAACGGACACTTGTTTCCAATGCCACGCCGTTCATCGATCAGATGATTATTGGCGTTAAGCTCATAGAAAACGAGAGCAAATCAATGCAAAAAAAAATTTTAGTTTCCTATGATTTCTCCGAAACCAGTCAGCAAGCGCTTGAGACAGGCATTGCTTTAAGTCTCAAGTATAAGGCGACTCTCGTAGTTTTGCACGTCATTGAGCGCACATTTAACGATGAGTTTGTAGGACTTCTCTGGCCCACTGAAGATTTAAATTTTCAATTAAAACAAAAGATTGAAAGTGAAATAGAGAACCGAATGCAAGCCTATTCCGGTAAAATTCAAACCGAAATTATAATCAATCTCGGCAGAGCCTATATTGAAATTTTGCGAACCGTAGAAAAAGAAAAGATCGATCTCGTAGTCATTGGCACTCATGGCCGTACAGGGCTTAAACATAGTTTGTTGGGAAGCGTGGCAGAAAAAGTAATCCAAAGATCGCCAGTGCCCGTCTTAATTCAGCGAGGCAAGGGGCACTACCTTCCGAAGAAGATTTTGATCCCCATTGATTTTTCAGAAGCCAGTCAAGCAGGCTTCGATCAAGGCTTGAAATGGGCAAAAGACTTTGATGCTGAAATTCATCTCTTGCATGTCGTAGACCTCTACGATCTTTACACTTACGACACCATGTGCATTCCCATTGATCGGAGGGCTTTTGAGGCATCCCTTATAAAAGAGGGCAAAACTAAACTTCTAAAATGGCAGCAAAAGATTTCTACTCCACATCACGAACAAGTAAGAATAGGAAACCCGATTTTAGAAATTCAGAAAGTAATTCAAGAAAATTCCATTGATTTAGTGGTGCTTGCGACACACTGGCGCACGGGACTAAACCATTTCTTTC
>CAYWGE010000177.1:0-4323 GCA_964457215.1 uncultured Pseudomonadota bacterium | reverse complement strand
TAAAACGCTCTGCGAGCTCCCCTTGTACCTCAGAATCGCCTGCAAAAATTCTCTTAAGATCTCGATCATAAAAATCGGGATAATCTTGGGCATAGAGTTTTTGCTTTCGTAAATAATAAGTTTTTAATTTAAGCTTTAAGCGTTGCACGGAATAATCTTTAGAAACCTTTGTTTCTAAAGGCGCTTTTCCTCGTATTTGGTTCATCCACTCTTCCATGCGTTCGAGTTTTTTGAGGGCAGGCCAACCTTTGTAATGAGATTTCCAATCGATATGAGGACTCAACCAAACCGCAAAAGTCTCTGCAAAATCTTCGTCCGGCTCTGCCTGTGCATACCAATTATTTAAGTGCCGTACGTAGCTTTTGCTATAAGGCTTAGGACGATAATATTGAGGCGTTTCTTCGCTCGAGGGAGGACCAAATAATTTAGAGACTTCTCTTTTTTTATCAAAACCATAGGCATAATAAAGGGCATGACCCGCTTCATGACGCAAAAGCTTTAAAAATTCCTCAGGACTCCCACCTTCTACTTCTAACATCATTTTTTCTTCGAGTTTTTTTAAGCGAGGATGGGCTAAATAAAAGGGAATGCCAATCGCAGTTTCTCCTTCGAGCACAAACCACTCATCGGCTAAATAACAGGGAGGTGTAAACTCTATATCTTTTGCTTTTAAGTTAGAACTTACCTCTAGAATCCAAGGAGATAGATCAGAATCTTCAATCTTCAACTTCAAATCGCAAATGCGCAGTTCAAGGAGCTTTTCTTCGGGCAAATTTTCCCAAGAATATGAAACCATTCAGAAATTGTAACGGATTTTTAAAATGAAGCAAAGCATTGGTTGAAAAAGTGATCCGAGAGAAAAATGGAGTCTTTTTCAGAGTTTTAAAAAAGCCACCAAGCAGAATCGAACTGCTGACCTACTGATTACGAATCAGTTGCTCTACCAACTGAGCTATGGTGGCATCACCGATTTCCATAAAAGCTCATCTGCGGCGTTGGCGTTCGTCGGTAATCCTCATCCCGTGTTACGGGACGGAGGTTACCTCCTCACTTCTGCCTTGCAGCTGAACTTTTCTGAAAATCTATTAAAGCAAAAGTTGATTTTATCCTAGCAGGAAGTAATCTGTCTTCATGAAAAATTCCAGAGAAAATTTAACCACTAGTTTCTTAAAATTAGTAGAAATTATGGAAAAACTGAGAGGGCCCGAAGGATGTCCTTGGGATAAAAAACAAACTACCTCTAGTTTAAAACCTTACCTATTAGAAGAAACTTACGAAGTACTTGAAGCAATCGATGAAAATAGTCCGATTTCCTTGAAAGAAGAGTTGGGAGATCTGCTTTTTCAAATTATTTTTCATAGTCAAATCGCCAAAGAAAAAAACGATTTTAATCTTACGGAAGTTTGTGAAGAAATTTCTAAAAAATTGATCCGGCGTCATCCTCATGTTTTTTCGGGAGAAAAAGTAGCAAGCCTCGAAGAAGTCTCAAGAAATTGGGAAAAAATTAAGGCAGAGGAAAAACAAAATTCTCAAAACTCCATCCTTTCCGAAATCCCCCCCTCTCTCCCTAGTCTTCTTCGCGCCTATAAGATTGGAAAAAAAGTTTCCCATGTTGGTTTTGACTGGAAAGATGCCACAGGCGTACTTGAAAAGTTTCAAGAAGAATGGAAAGAACTCCAAGAAGCAATCGAAAAAGAAAACCCTCAAGAAATTGAAGATGAATTCGGAGATGTTCTTTTTACTCTCAGCAATCTTTCCCGTTTTTTAAAAATAAATCCAGAAGAAGCATTGAGGCGTGCCTGTAAAAAATTTGAAAGACGCTTTATCTACCTCGAAGAGAAAATTCGCCTGCAAAACAAAGAACTTCAATCGTGCTCACTGGAAGAAATGGAAAAACTTTGGAGTGAGGCGAAGGCAAACTTGTCAGGCTCTGACGAAAAGTTCAAAAACAATTCACAATAAATGTGGGAAACCTGTGGATGAGTGTGCAAGAATCTGTGAGAAATCCCCTTTTAAAAAAAATTAGGCAAGAAAGAGCAGATTGATTAAAATTTAATCAAGTCAGCCTCAAAACGAATAGGATTTAGTGAATGAATTCTACCTCTCAAAAAACAAAAGCGCTTATTTTATCGGGCTTGTGCTTGCCGGGCTTAGGCCAAGTGTATTTAGGAAAAAAATTGAAAGGATTTATTTTTATTCTCTTAAGCGGGGGGATTGTTTTCTATATTCTCATGCATTTCTTGAAAGCTTATCATGCGATTTTGAAAAGTTTTCCCATTTCAAAATATTCTCATCACTTAACAGAAGCTTTCTTAAAATTACTTTCACTTAGCTTCGAACAAGAATGGAAAGTTTTACTTTGGGGATTAATCATCCTGATTTTTATTTGGATACTCAATATGATTGATCTTATTTCTTATCTCTCTTCATTAAACAGGCCGGTACAAAAACCAATGCAGAAATAATACAAGTCACTTCTCCTAAAATTCCAATCCAACCAAAAGAGACCAAGGCTTGGTTTCTGGCAATAACGAGCGTAAAGTATCCAATAATAGTAGTAATCGAACAAAGAAGAACCGCTCCTCCCGTGGTGCGTAGCACTTGAGACATCGAGCCTTTGCCTTCGAGCATATAGCGTTGGTACATATTTACCCCGTAATCCACTCCAATCCCAAAAGTGGTGGGTATAGCGATGAAATTAAAGAAGTTTATCTTAATGCCGAACAACGGCATTAAAGCCCCCATCCACAAAACTCCACAGACTAAAGTTCCAATAATAATCCCAAATGCTCTCCATTGCCGAAAAATCACTAAAACAACCAAACAAACACCCAAAAAAGCATAAAGAGTTGCTTTGGGTCCATCATGAATCACCGCACGCAATAGATCTGCAAAAATAACCGAATCTCCTGAGGCTGTAATGATTTGTCCAGAAGGCAAAGCATTTTGACGAATTAAATCCGCAAAATGGACTAGATTTTTTCCATTCCAAAGTGGCGCTTGATCGGTAGGATAAACGTAAACGATGGTTCCTAATGCCCCATTCTTTTCACGAAAATTCCTTTTAATTTCTTCCGGGACATTTTCTAAACTTACCGTTTGATTCACAAACCCCGACTTAAACTCTTCCATTTTTTGTTTTTGTTCGGCATTTAAAAAACCCAAGGTATTATTTTGAATTAGATCTCGAATGCGGGTTAAAACTTCATTCTTTTCAGTCTGTTCACTCGGCACATAAGAAGCAAGAGTTTTACACGAGTCAATGACCCTTTTTTCAGAAGGATCTTGCTCACTCTTACGCAAAATCTCTTGGCAGAGCGCTTCTGCCTCTTGAGGCTGATCGACTAACAAAACTGCTGGCGTAAGGGAGCCTCCAAATATTTTTTTCACGCGTTCATTCAAGGCCGCTTCTTCCATCATTTCTTTTTGCTTGGTTTGAACGCGTAATTTACTGAAATCGTATTCCAAAGATCGCGGGATATAATACAGAAGAATCGGAACCGAAATAAGAGTAGAAACTAATCCTACTTTAATAATTTTTGAAGTGTGCGCCGAAATCCAATTCGTCCAGGGCTTCATGATTGAAAAGCGCTCTTTAAACGAATGGGTCTCTCGAAAAACTGGAAGGAGTTGTTCACTAATTAAGAGAAAAACAGGTAGAACGAGATAAGTCGCCAACCAGCATAGAAACATTCCCCAGGCCCCAATAAAACCAAATTGAGAAAATCCGCGAATTTGAGTGAGAACAAGCGTCGCAAACCCTACTGCGGTAGTTAAGCTCGATGCAAATGTACCTGAAAAAGTATGAGAAACGGCTAATTCCAAAGCCGATATCGGGGTATGTCTTTTTTGCCTTTCTTCTAAATACCGAGCCATTAAGATTAAACTATAGTTGATTCCATTTCCTACAATAATAGAACCCAAAAAGGCTGTTTGAGTATTTAAATAGCCGATATGCCAATAAGTGAAGGCAAAGGTCCAAGCGATTCCATTAAACACCGCCCATGCCATCAGTACAACCATGCGAATACGGCGATAATAAATATAAACTGCTAAGCCGACTAAACACACGCATAACAATGCAGTAGAGACAATGTCGTTAATAAGAGTTTGATATTCATATAGAACTCGCTTGAATTTTCCGGTAAAACCAACTTTCAAAGATGGATGGAAACTACTCGGATTTAATTCTTTTACGGTATTTTCAAGCTGCGCCACCAAACGTCTCGAAAAATCGATTCCCGTCGCGGAGCCGGGAGGACGAATCCCAATCACCATTAAACGGCCTGGTTCACCAAACAAATATCCGTCAAAGGTTTCACC
>CAYWGE010000176.1:1667-4368 GCA_964457215.1 uncultured Pseudomonadota bacterium | reverse complement strand
AAAACCCGCATTAACTTCAAGGACATAGGTAGACGGTACCGGCGGGGCAATGAGATCTTCAGATAAAGGAACTGCCTTTTGAGCAATAAAAACAATTTTTTTATCAGCATTGAGAAAAATCATATCAAGGCTGATAAAGGTATTTTTCATCCAAAAGAAATGCCTTGCCTCCGTTTCAAAAATAAAAAGCATCCCTTCATCAGGATTTAATTTTTTACGATACATTAATCCTTGCTCGCGTTCTTCGGGAGTGGACGCAATCGTTACTTTAAGTGGAATTTTTTGGGAAACCGTTTGGACAAAGATTTCTTTAACTTGAAAAGCAAAAGAAGAGAAAAACCAAAAAATAAGAAAAAGTGTCATTCGCGCGCAGGCAGGAATCCATTTGCTTTGGCCTGGACCCCCGCCTACACGGGGGTGACGGTTTTTCTTTATTTTAAAATACATTCTAAAAAATTAAAGATTCTTCTTCTGGAGCTCTTCCTCATAATACTTGCGGTGTAGCACTTCCCATTCGGGGGAGCCTTCCACCACACCTTTTTTGAGGGATTTGATTTTTTCGCGGACAAAATCATCGATTTGATCATCGACAGATAAAAAATCCATCACCGTTTTTTTAATAACCCGTAAAGCCTCATCTTCGTCAGTGTAATCCCAAACTTCGTCGAGATAAAGACGATCATGAATTTTATGGCACAGATTGTAAATTCTATCTTCGGTGAATCGCATAATTAAAGGATAATCTTTCTTTCTTTGGCCAATTGTTTTTTAATCATCAAAAACATTTTTTGCTCATCCACTTGTCCTGCATCAATTTGTTTGCGGTACTGATCCATCATTTTACGCGCATCAGCATCTAATTTGGATTCTGCATGCAGGTCGTCGTTGATCACTTTAATGATAGCCTCTAAAACTTGAAATTCTTTTTTGCGTAATGTGACGAGATTTTTCTGCTTTAAATTCCTAAGAATAAGATCGGCAATTTTTTTAATTTGGGGTTCTTTCAGACGCATGCTTTACTCACTTACTATGGACAGAGGGGCCGTGCAAGAAATTAAGGTGTGCTTTCCATCGGCACTCGACCTGTCCCTTTGCAGGTAGGACATTTTTCGGTAAGGCCAAATGTCTTAAAAATAGTGCGTGTGTATTCTTCGTGTTCAAAACCATGCTCGGGGTATTTCATATGAGCCAACTCATGAGCCAAAGTATCCAAAATTTCGTTGCGGGGAATCGCTATAATTTTAGTCACCTTAGTCACCTTTTTTCCTTTTCTTCCGCTATGCGTCTGTTGGGTATGGGTAGCCAATACAATAATCCGGGTTTCAAAATAAACATTCCCCCAAACCCGCATCACTCGTCGGCGAGTTGGCTTAAAAGAGCGAATTTGAGTAGGCATGATTAAAGAAGGTAATTGCACCTTTGCCTTCTTTAAATAAGGAATCACCCAAAGGAGCCGAGGAGACACCTTGACATTAAGCCTTAACTCTTTGGAATTATTATACTTTTTTTTGTTTACGCCCTTCATTTCTTTATTTTAAAGGGACTTCCTCCCCTCTCACAAGAACTTTCTAGAAACTTTTGAAGGTTTGTTTTCGTATTATAAAACCGCTTTAAATTTTTCTTTCTTTAAAGAAAGAAGCTTTCTATGATAGCGTTTTCAAAACACCTAAAAGGAGAATCAATGAATAAAAAAATTTCAGTTTTACTTATAGCGTTAACTTTATCTCTCATCACTGGGCTCTTCTCTCTCAGTCATGCTCAGGAAGAGATTACAGCCAACCCAAAAGCAGTAGAGCTTTTAAACAAATTTCTTACAGCGTTAAGCACACCAAATTTTGAAGAAAGTGCCAAAGCCTGTGTCCCTTTCTTGCACAAAACACTTCTGAACTCGGAAGGAACCAACATCTCCACGAGTCTGCGTGATTTTAGCTTTAAAAAAGCGCACACAGCAGCTAACCATTACGTTAATCCGGTTAAAGTGACACGTGTAAGAAAAACCAACCAAACTCAAGTAGGCTTTGGTGCCAGTGCTGAAGCCGGCGAAGTTGATGACTACTTCATTGCTAAAAAAGAAGGGGACGTAGGTCTTCCAGCTCCTGTGAAAGTATTCTTTCCAGCCAATGGAGGCGAGCCGAGCATTCTCTATATAGGAAGCCTGTAGAACTTAATTCTTCATGCCCAACACATTCTCCATCCGCCAGAAAAAACTGGTCAGCTTTGATGGTACCTCCATCGGTTACCAAGTGATGGGAAGCGACAAAGCTCAAAAAACCATTGTACTCTGCAATGGGTTAGGGGGTTCTGCCTTAGCGTGGAAACCATTGGTAGCCCATTTTGGTCATCGTTACCGCTTTATCACTTGGGACTACCGAGGCTTATTCCATTCCAACTCGCCAACTAACCCAGCTCACATGGATTTGCCAGATCATGTGCAAGACTTAGAAGGTATTTTAAAAAAAGAAAAAGTCAAAGATGCCCTTATTGGTGGCTGGTCGATGGGAGTGCAAGTCACGTTGGAATTTTATAAAAAAAATCCCAAAACTTTTAAGGCCATGTTTTTACTTAATGGCACTTCAGGATATCCTTTCGACACAGCTCTGAATAACCCTTTAACAAAATACATTCTGCCAACAATTAATACTCTAGGTCAAAAAATGATGAAGGCCTTTCAGCCCTCCCTCAAGCCTTTGGCCAACAAAGT
>CAYWGE010000176.1:0-1657 GCA_964457215.1 uncultured Pseudomonadota bacterium | reverse complement strand
TTGAAAAAATACTCTTCCGGCTGGGGCTAATTCACGAAAATATGGGTTCTGATGTTTTGCGCCAAGTGGCTAAAGAAATGATCGCAACAGATTTAAGTGCTTATCATGAAATTATGGCGCACTTAAGTAAACATGACGCCACAGACGTACTTCCCACCATTCATGTGCCCAACTTAATTATTGCCGGCAGCCAAGACATTCTTACCCCCCTAAAAGTAGCCGAAAAAATGGCTCGGTTGTGCCCTAATGCAGAACTCTTCATTATTCCCAGTGGCACTCATTACACCATGTTAGAGTTTCCCGATCAGCTTAATTTGAGAATGAACCACTTCTTAAAAGAACATTACCCCGCCTAGAAATAAAAACTTAAAGAGAGTCATCCCGACATGTAATCAGCCGGGGTATCCATTTTTTTCTTTAACTTGGACCCCTACGCCCACTGGGTGAACCAGGGTGACACCTAATAAACCCTCAAAAACTTTGTGATCTTCCATAGTTCACCTTTGTGAACATTTTTTTACCATTTTAACAACTATCATCTAATTTTTGACGATAATAAAAAGGAAGAAAGGACTGACGTATGAGTGACCCTACTATTAACAGTGTAAATAATCAGGCACCGATTATTCCTATAGAAAGTGAAGATGATGAGGGTTGGAGCATTAGCGGCCTTTTAGATGGCGCTGGAGAGACTTTAACCGAAATTGGTGACGAGATATCTAAACTATTATCAAGCACATCCGCCCCCGATGGTGCATCAGTTCAAAACGCCCCAGCGGCCCGCTTACAAGCTCAGCCCAAAAAAGCAGACATCCCGGCAGCGCAAAGCCGAGATTGCGAAGATCAAGAAGGATTCGTTAAATTATTATGCACGTTGCACGAGGCCAATCCAAACAATCAATAGGCCTTGAGCATTGACTTCTCCCCACAAAGCCAATAGGGTTTGCCGCCATGAAAAATGCGGTGATTCCTTTTTCTTATCAACGTCGTCCAACACGTACCGTGTATGTAGGCCAAGTGGCTGTAGGTGGCAATTATCCCATTCGGGTTCAATCAATGGCCACCAACGACACCAAAGATACACCTCACGTCATAGATGAAATTGAAGCATTAACCCAGGCCGGCTGCGACATTGTCCGCTTGACGGTACCTACGCAGGCTGATTGCGACAACCTTCCCAATATCCGCAACGAAATGAAAAAACGGGGAATTAAAGTTCCCTTAGTGGCCGACATCCATTTCACCCCATCTATCGCCATGAAAGCGGTGGAATTTGTAGAAAAAGTCCGCATCAATCCGGGAAATTTTGTCGATAAAAAATTATTTAAAGTCTTTGAATATACCGATTCGCAATACAACGAAGAGCTAGATCGTCTGCGCGAAAAATTTACGCCACTGGTTTTAAAATGTAAAGAATACGGCATTGCCATGCGTATCGGTACCAATCACGGTTCGCTTTCGGATCGGATTATGAATCGCTTCGGCGACACACCGGAAGGCATGGTCGAGTCGGCTTTTGAGTTTGCCCGCATTTGTGCCGATCATCAATTCCACAACTTGGTGTTTTCGATGAAGGCCTCCAATGTCCAGGTCATGGTAGCGGCTTATCGTTTGTTAGCCAAAAAAATGCATGAAGAAGGTTTGGATTATCCTTTTC
>CAYWGE010000175.1:0-4373 GCA_964457215.1 uncultured Pseudomonadota bacterium | reverse complement strand
AATTTGAAGATCTTTATAAATTCCCAAAATATAGGAAATACGCTCAAGACAATCTTTGGGCAAAGTTCCCTTTTTCTCTTTTTTAAATTTATAGAAAGTGGAATCGGATTGAATTCCTAAAAGGTTTTTTTGGGATTTTGCATCGAGTCTCCAGGCTTTTTCGACGATATTGAAAAACGCCCTTAAGGCAGGACCGGATAAATCTAAAATCGTCTTCGGGTGTGTTAAAACAGAAGTCATAAAAACTCCATATATATTATATTAACTATAATACTCTATATATGGAGTTAGTCAAGAATCTTATGATTTATTCTTTTTTAAGGTCCAGAGAGGCTGAATTAATACAAAACCTTAAGCCCGAGGGTTCTGGCCCGTCTTCAAACACGTGCCCTAAATGAGAATCGCATTGAGCACACAAGACTTCGACCCTTCTCATGCCATGACTTAAATCCGCCTCGGCCTTCACATTTTTTTCATCAATTGGCTTCCAAAAGCTAGGCCACCCGCTACCTGAATCAAACTTTGTGGTTGAGCTAAACAGCTCTGCCCCGCAACACACGCAATGATAAATGCCCGTGTCGTGGCAATCCCAATACTTCCCCGTAAAAGGAGCTTCGGTTCCTTTGAGACGACACACTTGATATTGATCGGGGTTAAGCTTTGCTTTCCATTCGTCTTCTTTTTTGTTAGGGGTTTTACTCATTTTTCCTCCAGGAGATTTTTATGCTTTTGAGCTCTTATACGAAAAAAATTACCATTCTCTTTCTTCTTTGCTTACTCTCTAGCGTGGGTTTTGCAAAAGAAAAAAAAGATGATCTTGAACCTCATAAAGTCACCAAAGTCCTCGCAGCAAATATCCTCGAGCTTGATAATAAAGAAATTGTGAGGCTTGTGGGGGTAGATCCTCTCCCTCTCGATTCAACCAAAGAAATCAATAAACAATGGGCCGAAAAAGCCAAGGCGTTTAGCGAAGCTTTAGTTCTAGATAACGAAGTGATGGTCGAGTACGCCGACGAAAAACCCGATGAAGAAGGCAGAAAATGGGCTTATGTGTTTTTCTTTATGAAGATTAAGAAAGCCTCTCGCATCGTCGATCAAGGCATGATGCCTTTTTGGAAAGGCACCGGAAATTACATGTTAAATCGAATGCTCATTGAATATGGATACGCGAATACTAAATCTCCTTTTTCCTTTCGATTTCGCAGTCAATTTATGGAACTTGAAAAACACGCCCGAAATCGCCAAGTGGGCATGTGGGAAGATCTTAGTCATTAGTAATTTAAGGATTGCACCCTGGCCTAAAACGATCATCGGGTTGAGGATCACCGGCTGCTCCTTGGCATAACCGATTGGCACTTTGAATCACTTGAAGTAATTGATTGTATTCATCCGCATTTAATAATTCGATAGTTGTCTCATTACTACTCACTAAACTCCCTCCTGCGTCATAAATACGATTATTATAGGTAATTGTGCGGCACGCGTTCTGACCGTAAAGTTCAAAAGGTTCCAAACTAGGGTTGATGCAACAACGTTGCTGTAAATGATTTAAATATGCAAGACACGGTGGAAGTTCCATGGTCGCTTCAATCGTATCATTGGTGTCATAGACTTGATAAAGTCTAGGGAAATAGCGTTCGGGGATGAGTATCGACTCTGGTGGCATTTGGGTATAATGGCTATCGTAGATATCGTCATTATGACCCAATCCATAGGTTCCAGAATCTAGATAAAAAATCGAATAAGCGTGGGACCAATGAGAAACACGGCCTGTGCGAGGATCAATACTGGCGTATTGGTCATACTTAGTAGGGATATTAAGAAAATTGAGGGAATGAAAAAAATGCCGCCCCATTCCATTGCATCCATCATCCGTGCCAGAAAGCATGTAAAAATCAAAATCTTTCGGAACCTCTGAGAACGGCCTTGGATCACAATCTGCATTGCGACTTACAAAATCAGCACTCACAATCGGTTGACCTAGTGCAGTCTTCGCCTCGACCACTTCTTTAGGCGCTGTTCCACAACCTCCAGTTCCATGATGAAATTTATAACGCTTGGTTGTAGGCTGTCCCACTTTACCAAGTTGAATCAAATTCCGCACTGTATTCCATTGGTTATTTTTATCAAGAATACCATTGCGCACATAAAAATAAAAAACCCGCGAGGCATCGGCAAACTCCATATCAAGGCGGTAGCCTTCTGGTTCAAAACGATGTGTCCAAATTGAATTTGGAAAAAGAAGCCGCATTTTTTCAGGAGTATTGGGCAAGCCCCAAGAAACGCGCTGCGCAACCGTTAAATAACTACTTAAGGCCGCTCGGCCTATCCACGATAACCGAATTTCTGCATCGGTATAATTGGGAGGTGAACCTCGCCAGTCTTTACATCCACCAGAATCCACTTGTCGTGCTGCGCCTCCTAAAACATTCGAAGGATAGAAAACAGGATCTCGCCAATCGTGACAATTTTCTCGAGTTTTTTCTGGCCCCTCCCAAGGTCGACGAAATCCAAATTCTTGGCCCTTATGAAGATTACGAATGTAATTAAAAAAGGCGCGTTTTTCTTCGGGCGTCCACTCCTCCCAAAAAATTGCTTGCTTAAAATCAGGCCGACTCTCCAACCAAGCGGTGTACTGACAAACCTTCTCCCCCAAATCTACTCTAGTTAAAACTTCTTTTGATTTCGCATTCAAGACCAAGCCATTTTGAAGATCGAACGAAAAACTATAACGGTAAGCGCGCTCCGGGCAAGATTCCTGACCCCAATAATCCTGTTTAAAACGATTCATACAATCTTGCAGGCTTGTTCTAATGTTTTGAGTATTGCGTCCTGAACTCGCGTCATTCGGGTTCACCCGCAGAATTTCTTGCGTGCAGGTGCCCTGCATAGGAAGGAGAGAAAGGTAGAAAGTCTTATTATTTTGAGAAAGGGCTTGAAGCTCGGCGGCCGAAAAATGAACTTGTTTAATATTACCATTTTGAAAAACAGCAATTCCCTGATTATTTTGAAAAGGATTTGCCCCATTATTTTGATTTTCACCAAAAGCTCCAGCGGCCTGAAGATTAGAGATTTGCAGAAAAAAAAGAATGAAAAATGATATTTTCGAAAACCACATACTCTTGCAATTATAACAGTAGAATAAAAAATTAGGACTTAGGAAAACGTACGGAATACGATTTTCATTGAGACAAAAATAAACTTCTTTAAAAAAATTTATGCAGATTTTTCAGAGGAATATAAATAAATATTGAAATTTTTATTCAACTTGAAGTTGAGCTACATAAGGAAGCTCTCGAAAGCGGCCGTCTAAATCTAAGCCGTAACCTATCAAATATTCTTTAGGCACTTGAAAGCCTACATAACGAACTTTTTCACTTAAACCCATATCCAAGTTTTTATCGAGTAAACTGCAAATTTCCAAACTTTTGGGTTTTTTAGTGGCCAAATGAGAAAGTAAAAAACGCAGCGTTTGTCCGGTATCTAAAATATCCTCTATTAAAAGAACATGAGCCCCCTCGATCGGTTGAATCAAATCAAAATCGAGTCGAATACTCCCGCGTTTTCCCTTTCCATCATAACTTGAAATTCTTAAGAAATCACAGCGAAGCGGCAAGGAAAGAGCCCGCATCAAATCGGCCATAAAAATAAAGGACCCCTTTAAAACTCCCACTAACGTGAGCTCTTGGCCGGCATAATCCCGCTCGATCTGAGCAGCCAGCTCGGAAACGCGCACCCGAATCTGCTCTGCACTCAATAAAATTTTCATCTGCCCTTTCAATTGACACCTCCCCGTTAGATGCAGTAAGGCTAAGCGCCTCGTTCTATAACGGTCAAGCGATCTTTAATATTTTGTTTTCAAATTTAATAGCTTTTCAGAAAAAGTGCAGCTGCTAGGCAGTCATGAGGAGACACCCTCCGTCCCGTGCGTAATACGGGATGAGGAGTGTTGACGATTGGCAAGACCGCAGATGCCTTTTTATGAAAGGCGATGAATGGCTCGGTAGCCAAGTGGTAAGGCAGAGGTCTGCAAAACCTTTATCCGTGGGTTCGATTCCCACCCGAGCCTTGTCCTCCCTAAAGCGGAGGATCGTTTCACGAACACGTACATCTTGTACTTGATCCTGAAATGTCCACCCAAGTTGGACTGCCCGAGTGGTGGAATTGGTAGACACACAGGACTTAAAATCCTGTGACTGGAAACGGTCGTGCCGGTTCGATTCCGGCCTCGGGCATATTTTAATGAGAACCGGCACCCATATTGGCCGGTCGACTGCGAAGCGATAGCGAAGCCGTCCCCGAAACATAGTGGAGGGGGTTCCGGCCTCGGGCATATTTTAATGAGAACCGGCACCCATATTGGCCGGTCGACT
>CAYWGE010000174.1:0-4389 GCA_964457215.1 uncultured Pseudomonadota bacterium | reverse complement strand
CTTCAAAATCCGTACGCGGAATCTCCCAACGTTTAAGGTGCTGACAGCGCGAGGCCAAAAGGAGGGCTTCCGAGGCATTCGGATCTAATTTTTTTACCCATTCGGTCAATCGCTGGGCATAGAGCAGCTCACGCGGATATTCTTTTCCTTGAAAGAGCTCTAAATGAGGATCTTGTGAGTTTGCTTCATCGAATTTTTCAAAAGCAAGGCTTAGGTTTTTCATAGGATTGCGATTCCAAGCAAAGATTTAAGTAATTTCAAGTAGATATACAACTTGTTTTCTCTCAGCCCTTCTAAAGGGCAACTTTTATAGGGATTGTGCCGATAAAAGGTGAGCTGGGGCAAGATCGATGACTTCCTATGGTTTTTATAGCTTCTTATCCTTTACAAGTTCGTACAGCTTACCCTCAAAATTCTTCTCCATCGACTGGTTTGGCGACGGGTCCTGCTGCATCCATTTCCGCAGATAATTTTTGTCCGAACATCCAACAAAATATCCGAGATTCGCTTTTTGTCTTACGCGGAACAACTCCTTTAAGTTTATGGCAGAGGAATTTTGAAACGGCTTGGCGCAATTTATTGACTTGTCCTCTGGCTCAAGCAGATGCCGAAGAGGCAATTACGGATCTAAGACGTATTTTCCAAGATCCAAACGCTGAACCCGACAAACGTCGTGTCGCATTTCATTTATATGGGCAAGTCTTGCAAACGTTGCCCGCTGATTCGGAAGTCTTAAGAAGAGAATTTAGTTTTCTAAGAGAGTCCGAGCGATCAGGGAATTTGCCTGATTTTTTAAGGCAAGAAACACTTTTTGTTCTAACGCAACAATATCTTCGTTCTTCTTTTTTGCTACCTGCCGAGTCTGAGAGTTTTTCTTATCATTTATTAACTCAACTTCAAACCTCTTGGGTGAGTCCACGAAATACCGTCCAAGTCCGCCAGGAAGCCTTGCAACTTTACAGGAATCTCCTTGCACGAAATTCGAATATTCTGAATCAACCCATCTTAGATCAAAATTTATTAGAAGGGGCTCACGCGTTAGTTCGCTTGCTCAGCGATTCCCAAGTAGCTGCGCCTCTTTCTGAAGAAGCCGCTCGAGTCTTTTTCTTTTTTAATGAGAATTTGCCGCCTCATCATGCCGTGGGTCATTTATTAGAAATCCAAATAGGGCAAATCTTTCGGGAGAATTTACGGGCAGCAGGTGCTTCTCTCAGTGAATTAGTATTAATCGATAATCTTTTTAACGAAGGGAATGATTTTTCAGAAGGACTTCGCAGCCAAGGTCTTCAGCAATTAGAGCGACTTTGGGCAAATAGAGAATTCCCTCTTGGAGTACGTTTTTTGGCGCTCTCGGTTTGGGGGCAGAAAATTGATCGTTTAGCTCCTTCACAAAATTTGAGTGTTTTCGAACGGCTTCGTTCTATTCTGAACGAAGAGCGCTTGCCTTGGCTTTTCCGATTGATGGCATTCCGAGAGATGGGCCATTTGGATCTACAAGATGAGTTTAGGCTACATCCTCCCGCCCTTTCTATTCTTGAAGCGCAAGGCGCGCGTCTTTTAGAGCAAGCTCCTCAAGATAATTTCTTAGCGGGCCAAGCTTTAGATGCGTATGCGCGTTTCATGAGCCCTCATCTACCTCGTAATCCAACACAATTTGAAATGTGGAGAGGAAGACGAGCACTGCTTCTTTTCACACGCCGATTTGGTGAAGCTCCTGAGCTGAGATTGCGAGCCTTGAATTTGTGGGCTTCTTTTACACGAACGGACGATTGGGTGAATCCTATTGACGGTAATTTTCATTCCCATCTTTCCGTCTTTCGTGCGGAAGCCCAGGAAACTTTGAGGTATTTGCAAGTTGTCCATGATGTTTTAAATCGTGTAAGGCCTGACGATCGAGATTTTGAGGGAATTTGGCGAGTTTATCAGCAAACTTTACATCGATGTTTTTTCTTCTATTCCCGATTTTTCCCTCGTGGAACGGTTGATGGCTCAGGTCAATCCGGCATAGAACGTTTTCCAGAATTGAGTGATTTTCAAAGGGCTTTTGAAAGGGAAATTCGGTTTACACAGAATTTACTGAGCCCTGAAAGATTAGGGCAAGATGGAATTCGTCTTTGGATAGCGGCTTATAATGAGTTTACTCCCCGTGCTTTAGGCGTCGAAAATATCGATTATTTCTGGAATGCCAGTATGAACCGCCGGTTTTCCACCGAATGGAGAGATGCTCTACTCAGGGCCTATGGAACTGCTCTTCGAAGATGGCATGGCTTAATTCCTTTGGGTGCTGGACTCATTATTGGCTCTATTGACCGTTTAGAGGAGGATTCTTCGTTGCGCATAGCATTTGAAAATCTGGGTGGGCGGGTGATTACCGAAGACGATCCTGAAATATTATTTACGAGTATGGAAGAATATGAAGAGCTCTTCCATTTTACAGACAATGACTTAGAAGTGCCTCATTGGCGTTTAGTTCATCAACGCAGTGTTGAAATCTCAAATGATCCGCAAGCTTCTTATTATTTGCGTGTCAGGGCAGCTTCACTTCGATCACACTTTCTCTTGAAATATCCCCGAGCCTTAGACAATTCAGAGAAAATTCAACAAGTACGCCTTTTTAGTGAATTAATCGAGCATTCACCTCTTGATGTTTCCCCTGAAGTTTATGGAGCGCTTGTTCGAAGAACAAATAGTTTTTATGGCGATCTTCCGGAAGGAAGTCCTGAGTTAGAAAGGCTGAGTACGGTCCTTGAAAATGAGATTCGACGTCGGTTTCAAGATTTGGAGTGTATGACTGCTTTGATTGAAAATTATTGTTTTCAAGCCTCCCTCACCGACATTGGCTCTCCCCAACGTGTGAGAGCCGTTCGATTTTTAGAGAGTTTAGCAGCGAGTGACTATATCCGAAGTAAAATTGAAGAATTACGAGTTCGATCTTACGTCCATTAAGCCTCTTCTTGACAAGCCTCGCTCCCTCTTATAAAGCCTTTATTACATATTGATTGTCTTATCCAGAGCAGGGGAGGGAATGGCCCGGTGATCCTGCAGCAACCGCCTGTAAAGGAAGGTGCTAAATCCATCTCTTCGACGTTGAGTTGAAGGGGAAGATAAGGAGAAAACCTCTTCTTGTTTAACGGAGATTCTGGATTTGAAGAAATCTCCGAAATAAGAAGAGGTTTTTTTTTACCATTATCTCCTCCTCTTAAGATTAAGAGGAGGTTGGGAGGAGTTGTGATCAATGAGTTTTCACAACTCCCCCTGACCCCCTCTTGATCTCAAGAGGGGGAAGTAAAAGGAAAAAGTATTTATGACACTGGTTAAAGGTTTAAAATGTCGGGAATGTGGCCACGGTTATCCAGTCACTCCTACCCATGTGTGTGAGTTTTGCTTTGGTCCGCTCGAAGTCGATTATAATTACGATGAAATCAAGAACGCTATTTCTCGGGAGAAAATTCTCTCTCGCCCGAAAACCATGTGGCGTTATAAAGAACTGCTTCCCATTGATCAAGAGCCGACGGTAGGCCGCTTAGCGGGCTTTACTCCTTTAGTGAAGGCCGATCGCTTGGCCAAGGCTTTGGGGGTGCAAGAACTTTATATTAAAAACGATGCGGTCTGTTACCCCACCCTTTCTTTTAAAGATCGGGTGGTTTCTGTAGCACTTTCGAAAGCGAAGGAGTTCGGTTTTAAGGTAGTGGCTTGCGCCTCTACAGGTAATCTTGCGAATTCTGTGGCGGCCAATGCAGCCAGTGCGGGCTTAGAAAGCTATGTATTTATTCCCCATGATTTAGAAGCGGGTAAGGTTTTAGGAACTCTCGTGTTTGGCTCCCACGTGGTGGGTATTCGAGGCACTTACGATGAAGTGAATCGCCTCTGCAGTGAAATTGCCGCCAAATATAAATGGGCGTTTGTGAATATTAACGTTCGACCTTTCTATGCCGAAGGTTCGAAGAGCTTATTTTTTGAAGTGATTGAGCAATTGGGTTGGAAAGTGCCCAAACATGTGGTGGTGCCGATGGCGAGTGGTTCTTTGCTTACGAAGGTGCACAAAGCCATTAAAGAATTTCAAAAAGTAGGTTTGATTGACTCCAGCGAGTGTAAAATCTATGGTGCCCAGGCTACCGGTTGCTCGCCCATTGCAACGGCTTTAAAAAGTGGATGGGATTTGTTTAAACCGGTTCGCCCGAATACAATCGCGAAATCTTTAGCGATCGGAAATCCGGCTGATGGGTTTTATGCCATGCTCTCGATGAAAGAGACTGGCGGCTGGAGCGAAGATGTGTCGGATGATGAAATAGTTGACGCCATTAAACTTTTAGCTTCGACTGAAGGGATCTTTACCGAAACCGCGGGTGGAGTCACTTTAGGGGTGACTAAAAAATTGATTGAACAAGG
>CAYWGE010000173.1:0-4423 GCA_964457215.1 uncultured Pseudomonadota bacterium | reverse complement strand
GAGAACCTTCGGTAACCCGATCGCGAATCTGAGAAAGCGTTTCACGCAATTTTGGATTTTCAACCTGTTCCACCAAAGCCGACAACGAATCTACCAAAGGAATATTAGCTCCAACGAGGGTGGCCAATTGGCGAGTCATGTTGGCCAAATCTTGAACGCCCACCCGCTGAAATAAAGAAGAGAACGGATTCGCTTTCCCAAGAGTATTCGAAGAGGCTTGCCCCCCCTCAATCACTTCTGTCGGGAAAATATTCATGCGACGGAGCTTCGCCCGAGCCGCTTTAATATTTTCTGCATCCACCCGACCGGAGGATTTTTTTCCGTTTGAATCAATCCCTTTATAAGAAAATATTGGCATTCGAAATAATTGTCCTTAAATTTTCATTATTATAATTTCTTTTAGAACCGTTATGAGCGGGCTCAAGACAAGGCGGGCGAGGAGAAAAGCCGCAGCGTATATGAATATACGTGAGGATTTTTCGACGAACCCAACGCAGTCATTAGTCCGCGTAATAGGTTATAAAAGAAATTATTCTCTCATCTGATCTTCTTGTGTAACTCGGAGCAACTCTTCAATGGTTGTTTCTCCCGCCAAAACTTTTCGCGCTCCATCTTCACGCAGAGTAAGCATTCCTTTTTCCATCGCACGTCGCTTAATCCGGCCGGCCTCGACCCCTTTCATAATCATGGAACGAAGTTCATCATCCATCACCAAAATTTCATGAATACCGGTTCTACCGGCATAGCCCGTATCTAAGCAGGCAGGGCAACCTTTGGCCTTGAAAACAAATTTATCGACAACCTTCGCGGGATCTAAGCCTATCTGCGCCAGCTCCTCGGCACTAGGTTTATAACGAGCGCAACATTCTTTACAGACTGTTCGCAAAAGACGTTGCGCCATAATGGCGATCACCGATGAGGAAACCAAAAAAGGCTCCACACCCATATCGATCAAACGCGCAATCGAAGAGGCCGAATCGTTGGTATGCAAGGTTGAAATAACCAAGTGTCCGGTGAGTGATGCCTGAATTGCAATTTCGGCGGTTTCACGATCTCGAATTTCTCCGATCATCACCACGTCTGGATCTTGACGCAAAATCGATCGCAAACCGGTTGCAAAAGTAAGATCGATCTTCGGGTTCACTTGAATCTGGTTAATACCCGGAATTTGATATTCAACAGGATCTTCAACCGTGATGATTTTCAAATCGGTGGAGTTAATCTGGGAAAGCATGGCGTATAGAGTGGTCGTTTTACCAGATCCGGTAGGCCCTGTGACCAAGATAATTCCGTGACTTTTATGGATTAAACTTTCGACGGTCTTTAAATTCTGCCCTTCAATTCCAATAACTCCCAGAGAAAGAACAACTTTACTCTTATCGAGGAGACGCATCACAACCGATTCTCCAAAACTCGTAGGCAAAGTCGACACACGAATATCGATATCTTTTCCTGCAATTTTAATACGAATACGCCCGTCTTGAGGGAGTCGTTTTTCTGCAATATTAAGATTAGCCATAATCTTAATACGACTAATCACCGAATTTTGAACTTTTTTAGGCGGATGCATAATATCGTAGAGCACCCCATCGATTCGAAAACGCACAACCAAATCTCGCTCAAAAGGCTCAACGTGAATATCGGAGGCCTTCGACTTTACAGCACGAGAGAGCAAACTATTTACGAGTTTAATAATAGGCGCTTCATCAGAAACATCTAACAAATCTTGCGGCTCTTGAAGTTCTTGAGCCAGGGTATCGAGATTTTCTTCCGAAAGATCTTCCATCACGGCCTGATCGGTCTCGGTGTTTCGATTATAAACTTCGTTAATGGTTTCTAAAATTTGAGAGGAGCTCGCAATAACAGGTTTGATCGAAAGATTGAGTAAAACATGCAAATCGTCTAGGGCATGAATATTAATCGGATCAGAGATGGCCACTTCGAGATCGTCCCCAACTTTGCGCAAAGGAAGAAGTTCATTTTTCTTCGCATAGTTAATGGGAATTTTCTTGATATAGTCGTAGGGGATCTCATCTGTTTTCAGGCGACTTGAATAAGGAATACCCACCTGAATACTAATCGCCTTCAAAATATCTTCGGATTTTAAATAACGAAGCTGAACGAGAGCTTCTCCTAACTTTATATTCTTTTCCCGCTGAACCAGTAAGCCCTCTTCAAGCTGAGCTTCGGTGAGAGAAGTATTTTCGAGTAAAATATTTCCAAGGCTTCGATCATCCATAGCTTCAATTTCCTCTTTTGAGAATGATAATATAATCTTCTTCGTCAAAGAGAACAATAAAAAAGGCGTTCCGTTTCGCGGAACGCCTTTTTTTTGGACAGATCAAAAAATCTAATCTTTAATATATTGCGAACGAGCTCCACCACTGGGCGTTCCAGGCTCTGGAGCAGGAGGAGAAGAACTGGGCGGGGGCGAACTCGCACTTGTCGAAGAGCCCGAAGAAATATTCTTCTCTTTCACGCTACTACTTTTCGAACTGACAGGTTTCGCAGCGGGAGGAGGCGCCGAAGCAGGAGCTGGAGTCGAAGGTACTTCTTCATAGAGCTTCGATTTAGGCGATTGAACTTGCACCGGCTCGTAGGTGTAATCGACCACCTGAACATCTTTCTTAAACTCCAAAAGCTCCGCCGTATGTGAACGAATCGATTGGCGAATAGCCTTTTGCTGACTCGCTCCATAGTTCTGTTCAATAAACATATTTCGCTCTTCAACTTTACGTTGCAGAACTTTCAAGAAATCAGTGGTATCACGGATAATATAAGGACGAAGGAAAACTAAGATATTGGTCTTGGTTTTCGTCATGGTTTTTCGCTTAAAGAGATTCCCTAAAACCGGAATATCTCCCAAGAAAGGAATTTTCTGATCGCGTTGACTGAGCTTATCGTCGATCAAACCACCGATCACCACGGTTTGTTGATCTTTTGCAACGATTACTGTTTCAACAGCACGCTTGGTCGTGGAGGGTCCTAAAGAAACTAGAACTGCCTCAGAAGTTCCGGGAATAACCGCTGTAATTTCTTGTTTCACTTTCAAGCGAACCATATCCCCTTCGTTCACTTGAGGAGTAATTTTTAAGGTAATACCCACGTTTTGCCGGGTGACGTTGAAGGTCGAGTTACCGCCCGAAGTCACCGTGGTACCAGTTGGGAAAGGCTCTTCACTTCCCACTACGATTTCGGCTTCTTCGTTATCGAGCGTTAACAAGTTAGGTGTCGACAAAACGTTAACGTTACGATCGGTTTGTAGGGCATTCACAATATAACCGAATTTAGGAACGGTAATCGTCGTGGTAGTTCCATCGGCATTAGTTTGAGTGAAGGTTAGATTGTCATTGGCTACCAAACCTGCCGCACCCGCACCTGAAAGAGCCGCTGCAAGTCCTGTAGAAGTGCCTCCCAGTAACGATCCGAAAATGTTCGTGCTATTTCCACCAATATCAACCGGCGCTCCGCCTTGTCCACTCACCCCAACATCGCGGTTTTTATCGATACTCAATTCCATAATCACCACTTCAACATAAACCTGACGCCTTGGAATATCGAGACGGTTAATCACTTCATCCACTAAAGTTTCATAATCTTTTTGAGTAGAAGTAATAATCAGAGAGTTGGTGGATTCATCCGCCGCAACCTTGATGCCGCCTTCAAATTCGGCCACAGTGGGAGCTCCACCTGTTTTTGCAGCAGCTGTGGGGGCTCCGGGCGCTGCACCAGGGGTAGCTGCTTTGGCGCTGCCTGTTAAAGCCGACAAAACATCCGCCATTTTCTTGGCTTCGGCATTTCTTAAATAATGCACATGTACTTTACCCTGCGGGCCATCTACTGCTTTATCTAACTGAGCCATCAATTCTCGTACCTTCGGGATCGCACGCTTCGAGGCTAAGATAATCACAGAGTTAGTACGTTCATCCGGAATAACCTTCGAAATAAACGGGACATCTTCTAAATCACCCGGTTTTGCCGCTCGTTTTCCAGCAGCTCCCCCTTGATCGAGATACAACTTCTGAACTTTATCAGCTACATCTTTGGCCGAGGCATTTTTCACCTTCACAATTTCGATCATTTGTTCGGGGCCCTGGGTGTCCATCTCCTTAATAATCTTGAGTAGACGATCAATGTTGCTACCCGAATCGGTCACGATCAAAGTGTTGGTAGAAGGAATCGCAAAGAGATTTCCTTCTTTTGAAATGAGGGGCTTAATGGCTGAAGAGATATCGAGCGCACTCACATTTTTAAGACCCATGATGCGGGTAATAAAACTATCGGTAAAGGGAGAATCTTCTTTATAGATCGGAATTGGATTAGTGAGCGCATCTTTTAAAGGAACAATCTTCACCAACTCACCCGGCCCGGTCACCACCGTAAAACCTAAAACTTCAAGGGCCGAAAGAAACGCTTGATAAGC
>CAYWGE010000172.1:0-4426 GCA_964457215.1 uncultured Pseudomonadota bacterium | reverse complement strand
TCCGTCTGCTCTTGAATATTCTCCAAGAGAGGTTCTAAATTGGGATTAGTTTTTGCTTCTTCTTCCATAAGTTTTTTTATCGTACTATAATGCCCCAATAATCGCACGTGTTAATTCTTCGGTACTGGCCTTCCCTCCTAGATCACGCGTTAAGCATTCGGGCTTAAAGCAAACTTGATCAATCGCATTTTCAATCTGCAAAGCCCTCTGATTTTCTCCTAAATGTTTTAAAAGCATGGTGGCACTTAAAATAAGAGCCATGGGATTAGCCAAGCCTTTGCCCGCGATATCCGGCGCCGATCCATGAACCGCTTCGAAGATGGCCACGTCCTCTCCTAAGTTCGCGCCCGGGACCACTCCCAAACCTCCCACCAGCCCTGCACACAAATCCGAAAGGATATCTCCATAAAGATTCTCAAGCAGCAACACATCAAATTGATAAGGATTCATCACAAGTTGCATACATGTATTATCGACAATCATTTCCCGGTGACGAATCTCAGGATAGTTTGCAGCAATCTGTGCAGCGCATTGTAAAAACAACCCATCGGTCAGTTTCATGATATTTGCTTTATGAATCACACAAACTTCTTTTCGCTTTTCGCGCCGGGCAAAAGAAAATGCAAATTCTGAAATACGCAAAGAGGCAGGCTCTGTAATGCGTTTAATGCATTCCATTACGCCGGGGCTGACTTCCCGTTCAATCCCAGCATACAAGTCTTCGGTGTTTTCGCGAACAATCATCAAATTTAGATTTGGATATTTACAAGAGATACCCGGCAAAGAGCGAATCGGTCTGAGATTGGCATAGAGATTAAATGCTTTCCGAAGTTGCACGTTCACACTACTAAAGCCTTTTCCCACGGGAGTTGTAATTGGGCCTTTTAATGCGATCTTATATTTTTCGATGATTTTTAAAGTTTCATCGGGAAGCGGCGTGCCAAATTTTTCCATGGCAAGAGTTCCGGCAAGTGCGGAATGCCAGTGGATTTTTACTCCCGTCGCCTCGATGACGCGAACGGCGGCCTGACTTACTTCGGGGCCGATGCCATCTCCAGCCAAGAGAACCAGGTCGTAGGACATTGTTTAAACCTTTTAGTAAAGCGCAATCGAATAGGGGCTAGTACCTTCGGGGTGATTATTCGAAAGATAATTAATATCGACTAAAAAAGAAGGGCGTTCATACTCCGCTTTTTCTGCCTTTTGAGTATCCATCCGAATTGCATCACAAGGACACGCCTCTACACAGAAACCACAATACACACAGCGCAATAAATCGATATTATAGACGACTGGAAACTTCTCCACAGCGGGATCTGGGTGTTCGGCGGCCACAATCTCAATGCAATTTGCAGGACAAGCTGTGGCACAGAGCATACAAGCGGTACAGCGTACGGAACCATCTGGGCGTTGCATCAAACGATGTTCCGCGCGGTAATTATAAGGCAATGGACGTTTTTGCTCGGGATACTCGTAAGTCATGATCCCTTTTTGCGTGAACAAATTATACAAAGCATGGCGCAAGGTAATCCACATTCCTTGAATAATCGCGCCAACATAAATTCTCTGTAAAAAGCTTAATTTAGGTTTTTTTAAAACAATAACGGCCATAAATCTCCTAAAGTGGGATGATTTTGGGTCTATATGAAATCAGCTTTTATAATACAAGTAGTTTCAATTGGACTTCGGGTCCCAAACCTACAGTTCGGGTCTTGACCCAAGGGTGAGCACTCCATTACTCCCATTTGGAAAACCCCATTGGATAAAGTACTTCTGATGACAAACTTAATCGTCATGAAGGGTCGGTTGACATCTTTAAAAGGCCTGCTATAGCTTTTTGCAAATACAAGTATTACTCATTTCTAAAAAGGAGATTATATGTTGCAAGTTTCTCAAAAGGCCCCTGATTTTAAAGTAGGCGCAGTCCTTGAAAATGGTCAATTCAAAGATATTAGTCTTGCCGATTATAAAGGCAAATATGTGGTTTTGTTTTTCTATCCTTTAGACTTCACCTTCGTTTGTCCTACAGAAATCATTGCTTTCTCGGACGCGGCCGCAGAATTTCAAAAAAGAGGCGTTCAACTCTTAGGAGCTTCCATCGATTCTAAATTTTCACATTTAGCTTGGAGAAAGACTCCGAAAAAAGAAGGTGGGTTAGGCGATATTAAGTATCCTTTGATTGCCGATGTAACCAAAGAAGTAAGCCGCAAATATGGAGTTTTGTTAGAAGATGCCGGAATCGCTCTGCGCGGATTATTCTTAATCGACAAAGAAGGCGTGTTGCAACACATGGTTGTAAACAACCTCCCTTTAGGACGTAGTGTAGAAGAAGCGCTCCGCATGGTTGATGCGCTTCAGTTCTTCGAAAAGAACGGCGAAGTTTGCCCCGCAAACTGGAAGCCGGGTTCTGATACCATTAAGCCCGATGTCGAAAAATCTAAGGAATACTTCGGCAAACACGCTTAAAACCATTTATATCTCTATAACCAAAAAAAACCCCGTTCGATAACAAACGGGGTTTTTTATTGTGGTCAAAAATTATGACTAGATTTATTTTTTGACTTATATTAGAATTATTTATTATGAAGCAAATTGCCTCTGCAAAGTTTAAGGAGCAATGTTTAAGCATTCTGGACCATGTAGATCCCGATGGGATTATCATCACCAAGCATGGGAAACCGGTCGCAAAACTCGTTCCCGTTGAAACAGATTCTGCAATGTTAATTGGTAGCCTCAAAGGGAAAATCAAAATTAAAGACGATATTCTTTCCACTGGGATTTCTTGGAATGCTGAATCTTGACACTCACATTCTTCTTTATGCTCTCCAAGGTGATTTGAAAACAGCGGAGAGAAAACTCCTCTCTTCACAACCTTGGAGCATTTCCTCCATCGTACTATGGGAGTTAAGTAAATTATCCCAACTTAAACGAATTGACCTAGATCTCAGCGATGCCGAAGTCATCCGCACTCTTTCCAGAATTCACACTTGGCCTTTAAGCATAGAGGTTTGCAGAAACATCCATGAACTGGATTTCAAAAGCGATCCGGCAGATGAAATCATTGCTTCGACCAGCCTTACTTTTAATGTCCCTCTTCTCACCCGAGATAAAAAAATCAAGAAATCAAAAATCGTTCCCTTAGCCTAATAAGGAGAAAAAATGGAACAAAAATCCAAATGGCAACTCTTAGGTTTCGTCATTCTTTTTTTATTAGTGGGGAATCTTTACTTTTCAAAAGACGGCTACCCCTTGAAACAAAGTTCGAACAACACTCCTCTGCGCACCATTGCCGTCTCCGCTCAAGCTGAAGTGAAAACAAAACCCAACCTGGCTATTGTGAATTTAGGCGTTCAAGCGGTCGCGCCTAAGTTGAGCGCGGCAATTCGCGAAGCCAATACTAAGATGAATGCTTTAATGGAAAAGCTAAAAGGCTTGGGTATTGAAGAAAAAGACATGCAAAGCAATATCAGCAGCAGCCCCCAACAAGATTACGAATCTGGCAAAGCGCGGATCACGGGTTACGAAGTGAGCAATTCACTCACTCTAAATATCCGTAACCTCGAACAAGTCAGCACGGTATTGGATATCGCCCTAGATTTAGGCATTAACAACATCAGCAATGTGACGTGGACTATGGATGAATTCTCCACCCCGCGCTCTCAAGCACGTGAAATAGCCACAAAAACGGCCATCCAAAAGGCCGAACAACTCGCAAAAGCGGCCGGAGTCACGTTAGGTAAAATTGTGAGTCTATCGGAAAACAATGCAAGTAACCCGTTTACTCAACACTTAGCAAATGCTGCGACTTTTGAAGGCACTGGAATGCCAAAACGGATGGCACAGGACCAAGCCCCTGCGATTTCAGCAGGCAGCGTCGCTGTGACAGTCAATGTGGATGCGATCTTCGAAGTAAAGAATTAATTAAGAATTACTTTTTAAAAAGCTGCGATAAAAAAACATCCATTCAACACATCCTCTACTTACTTTAAGTTAAGTACTTTTAAGTAAACTTCATCAATTCTTATAAGAATTGCAAGCTTAGCTTCCATAATCAGAACAGACTTTGTACAATTAACGTTATGAGTGCTATGAGAAAAATCCTTCTCACATTCACATTAAGCCTTTTTTTGTGCCTTGCTCAATACGCTGCCGCTCAGGCAGGCACTTGCACCATTGTGCCAAGCGGTGCAGGATCTCAGGAGCTTGATTCTGGCACCTATACTCAAATGGATTTGGCGACTTGCGCAGGTGGAACCCTCACAGACCTTAATGTTCAGAGTAGTGCTACCTTAACGGTCAATGGCCCTATAACTGTAAGTAACGATGTGACGGTTTCAGGAATACTTACCCATGCTGCAGAAGATGTAAATGGACTCAATCTCACCGCTTCAAGTCTTTATATCCCTTTTGGTGGTCGAGTCGATGT
>CAYWGE010000171.1:0-4455 GCA_964457215.1 uncultured Pseudomonadota bacterium | reverse complement strand
CTGTAGGATATCGACTAGAAGTTCAAACCAATCCCCAAACAGGACAATATGATTTAGATCGCGGCCTAGAAATGGTGATTGAATTTTCGCGTTTTGAGATGCCCCCGCTTCCTCCGAATACACCCTCGCCTCCTCAAACTTCTGCACCCTCCGATTCCACCCGGGTTATTCTGCGCAATGTTCAAATGCCGGTGAATGGGGGGATGCTCCAAGCAGAATCTATTGCCGCTAGAAATGTGAGAATACGAATTCCTTTGAGCCCTACGCGAACTCCCGAACGGCCTTTGGTTTGCCCGGCACCTATTCAGGAACCACCTGCAGAACCCCCGAGCCCAATCCGCATAGAATTGGAAGGCCTTGCGTTAGAAAATACCCAATTCCTTCAATCGAATGGAGGAATCGGCTTTGGTATTGGACAAGGGAATCTAGAAAAAATTTCTTTCGCGCGAAATGCACAGGGCGAATGGCATATCGAATGGGGAGACCCTCAAGATCTTGGTTTACAAGGAACGGGCTTAGAAGTCTTTGCTCCCATTCAAGATTTTCCAGGGGGACTTACAAGTACTCGAGTTCATATTCCCCGTGGGATTGTAGAGTTGACCGATTTGCAAAACTATCTTCATCTTGATGCACTCGATTGGTGGGGCAGTTCAGGGATATCCCACGCAGACTCAACTCCAGTCGCCCAAGCGTCGGGATCAAGTCATCTTTCGGATATTACTTATAGTAGCTTAAATAGACCGCATGGTCGGGAACACCGAATAGACTTTAATTATTCAGGAAATGTAACTGGCACGATTCAGGATCCTCAAGCTCATCGAAACCCAAATTTACCTCCAGCCCAGATTCAGTTTACCACTCAAGGGTTTGAGAATATCCCCAATAACTCACAGACACTTTCGGGGCTCGCCCATTTTGTAGGGCTTCAAGATCCCGTCACTCATAATTTTACACTGCAAGAATTCCGAGTGGTGGTAAATGCACCGTCTGTGCGCATTGCAGGCTTAGAAAGTCGCCCCTTTCAGCCCATTCCCTTTAAACAATTACGCATCCTTCCGGAAATTACCGACGGACAACTAGACAACACCCGAGTGGAAATCACCGATCAAGGCTGGGGGATCTTCCCCTTAGATTCCGCGCGTGGTCCCGCACATGTAGCGTTACAATTAGAGCGGAGCACGGCGATTTATCTTCCTGAAATCGATGCCACCGAGTTGCGCGCCCATCCAAATCTAGTCAACATGTATAGTGTCGTTCGCATGCGACGCTCTGTTTTTGAAGGTTTTATTAATGAAGGCCAATTTGAGTGGGTCGAAACCAGAAATCCCCGAGGGCAAATCGAACGCGGAGTAAGAACGGTCCGCTTAGATACAGGTCCACTCATGATGCGCCATGTAGAAGCTCAAGATAATCGAATTTCTCTTCATACCAATACTCCCATGTGGAATTGGATTGGAGGTTATCTCCCTTGCGTAGGAGTCCCTTGCCCAGGACAAGTGGTAGGATTACGCCCAAGCAATATTCCTCCTTTACCAGATCGCAATGCTTTATTGATGCATCTTTCTCCCGAAGAAAGAGCTCTTCTGGGAAATGGCGATTTTATTCGAGCCGATGGAATTCATATTCGAAGTGGAGAAAATGCGAATACCCAAATTTGTGGACTCATGGCTTATTTACACGAAGAAGGAGGACGCTGGCATCACGCGATGATGGGCGTGCCTGAATTTACTGTTATTCCAAATGGGCAAAGCTCAACTCCAGGACGTCGTCCTACGGGGTCTAGCTCTGAAAATCCTTTTGGATTACCCGAATCTGCTATTTTAGATCTTTATCTCAGCTCTCCTGCACACCGACTCAATGGAGAAAGCGGCGCTCAAAATAGAGGGCCCTACGTACCTTCCCCTAACTGTCAACCTGTGGATGCACGCTTGTTTACTTTATTCCGTCCACGAGCGGGCTCTAATCCTAGAACTCCGACCGCCACCCCTGTCGTTCCCGCGGCTGTTGTTCCAACCCCTAACCCCCACTAAAAGATATTAAATCTCTTTCAGACGAAAGCCTTCGGGCCTTACCGTAATAAAAGAAATGGGGACATGACGGGCAACATACGTGCTTACTGAGCCTAAAGGTTTATGGAAGGAAGCAGATCGACCATGAGTAGCCAATACCACAAGATCAATATTTTTTTTCTGAACGATTTCTTCGATCCACTCTCGGATATCCCCTTCTAAAAATTCGGAGCTGACTTCTAGTTTCGAAAGTCGAACTTCTGCTACCCACTTATCAAATTCTTCCTGACTCATTTCTCGCATTTTCAAATCATATTCGGTGGTATCCATCATGGCAAAAGAAGGGAGCAAAGGAGGAAGGAACGCATGAACCAAATGAACCGAGGCACCGTAAAGTTTCGCCCAAAATACACCAAAATTAATGCCCGTGCGGGAACTTTCAGACAAATCGGTTAAGACCAAAATTTTTTTGGGGGGATGGAAATCTTTTTTCACTACCCAAACCGGGCACTCCGATTTTCGAACCAAACTCTCGGCGACGGATCCCAATAACAAACGTTTAAAACCCGATCGTCCATGCGAACCCGTAATTAAAAGCTGAATTTTTTGTTGTTTTGCGATTCGAAGAATATCCACGTAGGGGATCCCTACTTGTACAGAACAATTCTTTTCAATCGATCGGCTCGCTTCTACGCTTTGAAGACCCATCACCCTTTTTTCTAATTCCTGAAGGGCCTTTTTTTCGATCTCTTCGACAATTTCAAGATTCATCGGTCCAAAAAAATTTCCATCGAAAGGAGTTTGATGAACCACGTGTAATGCCGTGACTTTCGCCTTAAGATGTACAGAACAATCCAAAGCCGCTTTCAAAACCTCATCCGTGAGGTCCGAAAAATCGACCGTGGCCAAAATTCGTTCAATAGGTTTCATCATAATTTTTTTTAAACCTTTTATAAAAAGAGGCGTTTCAAAATTAAACCTCCAAGAACATTCTTTAAGAATGTCCCCCTTATTCCCCCTCTCATATATATCAAAAAAATGAGAGGGGGTTTCTTTTTGCCTCTTCGTCTTCAGGATTATTTTCGTTAGTTTCGAAAAGAAGATCAAGAATTTCTCTCTAAAAATTCCTTTTATATTTGACAAGGCCCCATCTTTTACGGGTAGCCTAGTCAAACATTTATTTTTTTACACATCTGTAAACTTTCAATCGAGGGAGGTTTTATGGTCTGTGTTTCACGCGACTCTTTTTTCGCGCCGTGGTTACCTATTTGTGCAGAGGAGCCTCATCGTTCTTCTCCATCGGTTGTTCAAGCCAATGCCCTTCCGCCTACGGCTGTCGCCCTAGCGATTGCGGGTAGAGCCTTAGAGCTAGGCACTCGCACCGTTGCCCCTTGGATAGTTCAAGGTAGAAATTGTCTAGGCACTCTCCGGAGTTTCGCCGCTCAGCAACAAGCCACCGTTCAACGCTTAAGGGATTTAGTCCCTGTATTAGCCTGGATGTGGAATTCAAGAAAGGGCCCTCCGCCACCTTCTAGTAGCATTCGAGATCCGTTCGTAGATCAATATGTACATGGCGATGAAAATCCTAGGTATGGGGATGAAGTTCCGGGTGACGATGAAGACGAACGAAGCATGAGCGACCGTTTGGGAGCAGGACTAAGACACGCTTTTTCTTTTCACCTTCCCTCTTCCAACACCCATGCGCTGGCAGCCCAACGCGCTACCCAGACCAGTAGTGTAGCCATAATGGCTATAATTTGCATCGCCGCTCTTTTAGTTGTGGTTTAAAATCAAAACTTCTGCATTTGTTTATTGATTCTTTGCGGGGAGGCTGTTTTAATGTTGAGCTTGTGAGTGCCCAACATCTTCAAATTAAAGAATTTTTAAAAGCTCTTTTGCTTGATCGCTTTGAACCGCCTCGGTATGAGCCAGCTGCCCTTCAAAAACGAGCCATTGCCTTGCGCCCTCTTTTTGAAGCGCTTCGCAAAACTCCAGCCGGAGGTTTGGCCACAGATTTAGAAGAAAAAAAGCAAAAAATTATTCAAGAAGCCCAAAAAGGGGTAGAAATTCTTTTTTCTCGGGGAGATTTAAATCTCGCTCAAACCTGTTATGAAAAAGCTGTGGAAGGTTTATTAGAAGGGCTTGCGTTAAATCGGCTCGATCAAAAAAAATGGCCCTCTTTAACCGCAGAGCAAAAAGCGGTTCGTGTTTTAACAAATTATTTTTATGCCGCTCCCGAACGTTTTATCCTCGAAAAACCTTTTCGCGAATATGGCACGCTCTATCATTTGCGTTTGGCAGAACAACAGCTTCAATCTCAAAATTATGTGAAAACCGAAGAAGAATTAGGTTTTGCCCAAGAAGAAATTCGCCACGTCTTGGCCTTAAGCTTAGGAATTGATCTGATCGGCATTCGCGAAGAAGCAGAAACCATTAGCCAAACTAC
>CAYWGE010000170.1:0-4483 GCA_964457215.1 uncultured Pseudomonadota bacterium | reverse complement strand
CTAACGCATTCCCTTTTTTCTGAGGGATTTCGACCGAAGCAATTTCGTCTTTGAAGACTCCAGACTTAATCGCAGCTAATGCTTTTTTGTAGGACTCCACCGCAAACGCATCTTGTGCGGCTTTATCGAGTTTATATTCCTTCGCGCACAGCTCGGTTAAATTTCCCATGTGAAGATTGTTGTAAGGATCCCACAAACCGTCTTTCACCATAAGATCTTCGACACTTCCATTTCCCATGCGATAACCCGTACGTGCTTTAGGAAGCGAGTAAGGGGTATTACTCATGCTTTCCATTCCTCCGGCAATGACCACGTCTACATCTCCGGCACGAATGGCTTGATCGGCTAACATAACTGTTTTTAAACCCGATCCGCAGACTTTACCCACCGTAGTGCACGGCACCTGTTTCGGGAGTCCTGCACCTAACGCTGCTTGTCGCGCAGGGGCCTGCCCTACTCCCGCGGTTAACACACAACCCATAATAACTTCTTGAACTTGCTCTCCTTTAATTCCTGCTCGTTCTAGAGCGGCTTTGATCGCCACGCTGCCTAGTTGAGGGGCAGATAAACCCGATAAAGCCCCTTGAAAAGAGCCAATAGGCGTCCGCGCAGCCGCCACAATCACTGATTTCTTCATGATAAGCCTCCATCCTTGCCCATTAAGAGCGAAGGTTAAATTTGATCTTTAAGACGATAGATAAGGGAATAAATCGTAAGGGAAGTAACAAATTCGAAAGAAGGGTGTCAACTTTTAACAGGAGTTAGCAATTTTAAGTAAGAAAATAACAGTTTTTAAGAGAAAGCTTAAAGAAATCTTGTTTAGTTCTGATAAATAAGCGACAATTTTATCTGCCATTGCCTAAGTCTGTGGGGGCGCTCTGGCTGTGATTTTAAGAAAAAAGTTAACCCTTGTAAGGAGATTCTATATGCTTCAAAAAATTAAAAACTCCCCGAAAAATTTCTGGGGAATCTTTGCATTGAGTTTATTACTCAATGTGAGCTTTATTCCAAATCTTCACGCCGCACCGACCGATCTTGATCCGAGTTTCGGTACGGGAGGCGTTGCTCAAATTTCGTTTTCTCAGCCAAGCAGTCAAGCAGGCTCGATGTTGATTCAAGGCGATAAAATAATTTTGGGAGGATATTCGCAAGCCGCTAGTTTGGCCAGTAACACTTCAAAATTTGCTCTGGCGCGCTTAAATCTTTCCAACGGAACCCTCGATAATTCTTTTGATGGTGATGGAAAAGTAGAAACTCCTTTTGTCGATTCGGGAGCTACTGTTCCTGGAACCAATGGCGGAGCACAAATAGCTAAAATAGCCCTTACTCCTAATGGTAAAATCATGGCAGGTGGAACCTTTTATCCAAGCGCAGGATCTTCTTTTACGGAGTCAATCGCACTAGCTCGTTATGACTCAAACGGCGCAATTGATATAGGCTTTGCAGTTCCTTCCGGAACCCTTGTTTATAATTTTGTTCGTTCCGGAGTCAGTGTTAATGCGGTCGCTGTACAAGGAGCTAGCGGAAATGGAGATGTCATTGTCGCAGGAGAAGGAGCAACGCCCACTGATACAAACCCTCAAATTTTCTCCGCACGCTTTGATGAGCGAGGCTTGCCAGATGTTACGGCCCCTGCTTATGGCCCTACGGGAACAGGCGCCACTATGTCCTGCTGTGGAGCACCTCCTCCAAATAGTGCTGCGAATGCAATTGCTGTTATCCCCGGCCAAAAAGTCGTTCTTGCAGGATCGGTAAATGGAAGCGCCCATCAAGAAATGTTAGTCTCTCAATTGGATTCAAACGGTGCCCCATTGGGATTAGGAGGAAGTGGAGGAATCGCTCGGATCCCCTTTACGGATAAAGATGCCACGGCAAAAGCGGTCCTCGTTCAAACCGATGGGAAAATCGTGGTCGCGGGAAATGTAAGTAGTGTAACGGCAGGCGCTATTAACAGCGCCTTTGCTCTCGCACGACTCAATGCTGATGGCAGTCCCGACACCGGTTTCGGAACGGCTGGAAAAGTAGAAACTCCCTTTTCAAAACCTCTCAGCATGGCTACTTCGATCGCTCTTCAAAGCGATTCTAAATTTGTAGTGGCTGGCTTCACAATGGGAGGAACCCCCTCTTCTGCTTCGATTGCACTAGCACGCTACAATCCTAATGGTACTCTCGATACTAGCTTTGGAAATGGTGGAAAATTTGAAATGAATGTGGGAACAAATTCAGGTGCCTCGAGTGTCGCAATTCAAAGTGACGGTAAAATTCTCTTGGCAGGCGCAACCTCTACTGCCGCAGATTTTAGCGATGGAAAAATGTTTGCCCTTCGTTTAATGGGCCCAGTCGCTGCGACTCCCACAGGCGCAACACCTCCAGGAGGCGGAGGCAGCTCAGGTGGTGGTTGCAATCTTTCGCAACTCGTTACAACTACGCCTTGGGTGAACCTGATTTGGGTAGTTGGTTTACTTGGATTTGGTATTTTGCGAAGAAAAAGTAAATAGACTCATTTATAATAAAATACAAAAGGCGATTTGCTTGAAGCAAATCGCCTTTTTTTATTTGTGTAAGATCTCACGTAGGGGCAATTCACGTGCGAATGCACGTTGCCCCCTACAAAAGCATTTTCATGACGCCTTCTCCCCCGCCATCTCCGTCGAGCAAAATAATTTCTGTGCGCCATCCACTTTGGTCTCAATCCAAACCGGTCGACACCACAACTCTTCGAGATTCTTTAAGACAGCGGTCAACCATTCGAGTTTTAAATCAACCCCTTCGTGTTGATGTAAAATATAAAGCTCCGCACGGTTTTTATAATTTCCTTCAACAACCGAAAGAATGGGTGAACCACAATTGGTGAGCGAAAATAGGAGTTGCTGTTTTATCTTTTGAAAATCTCGGCTCGTAATTTCGTAAGTATTGTTCGATTCATTATGGTTATAAGTGAAAAGTTTATATTCCTTACAAAAATCGTGGGTTAAGAAAGTATCGATAAAGGTTAGGTCATTATAGAGCTTACGCACCTCAAATATTTTTTGTTTTCCTAAGCCTAAATTCTTATTCCACTTCTTCTTCTCCACCATATCTTCACATTCCTCATATTCTTTTCCAAATTTACCTTTGTTCCATCGATCTTCAATGTCTCGGAACAATTCGATACCTAATTTATAAGGATTTAAACGCCCCGGAGCAGTTGCCAAAGTACCCGAATGATGATCGGCATAATCAATAAATTCAGAGGCAGAGAGAATCTTTTGCGTCATCATGGTGGAGTGCCAGTAGGAGGCCCAACCTTCGTTCATGATTTTGGTTTGGCGTTGAGGCAGAAAATAATACGCTTCGTCACGCAACATCGAAAGGATATCCCGCTTCCAACTTTCGAGAGGAGAATATTCTAAAACAAAAAGTAAAATATCGCGCTCCGGAGACTCAGGAAATTTTTTATCTTGTTCTAAATCATGCTGAATCTTATCGCGTTGTCCTTGCAGAAAATCCTGAGGATTAATAAATTTATCCATGTAATCTTTGCTTTTGAGTTTTGTGACTTTGGGAGAATTGTGAGGGTGCTCTTCATCGAGCAAAGCATCATGGAGCTCGGGCCTACGGCGAATGAATGAACCATGTGTATCGATTAAATTATCTACCGAAAGACAAATATCGAGAAATTTTTCAACGGTATCAGGGCCATATTTATCAACATAACGCCTAATGCGAATCTTGTGATTGGCCATCTCATCCATCATTTTGCGATTGGTGTGCGAAAAATAAATGTTGTTCTTAAAGAAATCGCAGTGCCCATACACATGGGCCATTACCAATTTTTGATCCACTAAATGATTACAACGGAGTAGATAGGCGTAACAGGGGTTATTGTTAATCACCATTTCGTAGATTTTCGAAAGACCATAAGAATACGATTTAGAAAGCTGTTCGTATTCCATCCCAAAGCTCCAATGAGGATAGCGATTGGGAAAGCCTCCATAAGAGGCGACCATATTCATTTCTTTCCAATCAAGAACCTCAAAAATCACGGGATAAAAATCGAGACCATAAGCTTTCGCATAGCCTTCTATTTTTTCCCGCCACTCTTGCAATTCTTTTTGGATTTCATTTTTATGGCCCACTCAGTTTCTCCTATTTTCCTTTTCCTAAAAAGTCTTTGATTGAATCTAATATTTTTTCTTTTCCTTCAATTTTTGAAGTAATTAATGATTCGTTGTTATCGCCAAATTTTTCTCGAAGATCTCTTAAAAACTGGCCGCTTCCGTATTCGGATTCGACTTGTCCGTAGCAAAAGACGTTCACTCTCGGAAAAAACTCTTTCTCCAAAATATTTAAGCATTCAAGCGTGTCATTGCCCGACCAATTGTCTCCATCTGAGAAATGAAAAGGATAAATATTCCATTCTGAAGGATCGTAATTTTCTTCAATCATTTTCAAACAAAGCTTGTAGGCAGAACTAATGATCGTTCCACCCGACTCGCGAGTA
>CAYWGE010000169.1:0-4525 GCA_964457215.1 uncultured Pseudomonadota bacterium | reverse complement strand
ACGCTTGGAGATCGGGGGCTTTGGGAGGAATGCCGACTACCACCATAGTGCCATCGCGATTGAGCAAATTTACATAGGCATTCCAATCAATATCCGCAGAAACAGTATTCAAGATAAAATCAAAAGAGCGAGCGAGTGTTTCAAAAGTTTTAGAGTCGGAGCTCAGCTCGAAATGATGGGCGCCTAACTTGAGTGCATCTTCTTTCTTTTTGGGAGAATGGCTAATCACTGTCACTTCTGCGCCCAAGGCTTTTGCAAACTTCACGCCCATGTGTCCTAACCCGCCCAAGCCTAAAATCGCGACTTTTTTCCCCGGTCCGATTTTCCAGTGACGCAAGGGAGAGTAGGTGGTGATGCCGGCACAGAGCAGGGGGGCGGTTTGATCTAACGGAAGGTTTGGCGGAATTCGGAGCACGTAATTTTCATCGACCACAATTTGAGTGGAGTAACCTCCATACGTCGGAGTCTTGCCATCTTTTTCGACACTATTGTAAGTGAAGTGAGGGGTCTTCTCGCAATATTGCTCTAAACCGTCTTTACATGAGGAACAATGCCGACATGAATCAACGAAGCACCCCACCCCTACCTTGTCGCCTATTTGATAACGTGTCACTTGATTGCCGACTTGGGAAACAATTCCCACAATCTCGTGGCCAGGAACCATGGGGAAAGTGGCTCCACCCCATTCGTCTCGCGCTTGATGAATATCCGAATGGCAAACCCCACAGTATTGAATCTGAATCAAGACATCTTGAGGGCCCGGTTCACGACGCTGAATTTGAAAGGGGCTTAAAGCTTGATTGGGTTTTTGGGCAGCGTATGCAGAAGTTAAAATCATGTTATTTTCCTTTTAACGCGACTTCAGTCGCTGAAATTTTTTAGAGAATCCAAACAATTGAATAAATTCTGAAAAAACTTTTTGGCTTAACTGCTTCGAGGCTTGAATGTTTTGCTTCGTTTCTTGGCGAATTCTTTCCACACTCATTTTATCTTGAATGGCCTCAAGAGTTTCTTGATGATCGGGAACCTTCAACCATCGATCAATTAAATCTTCGTCGACTTCAAGATGAAATTGAAACGCATATGTCTTTTCTTGATAGCGAAACGCCTGATTTTTGCAAAGCCCGGATTGTGCCAATTGTACAGCATTTGCGGGCATGTCAAAAGTATCCCGATGCCATTGAAAAGTCACTTGTTTGTTTTGAAAATGCTTAAATAAAGGATCGGTTTTGGCTTCCGAAGTCAATTCTAAGGCATGCCAACCCACTTCTCTTTCTTGATTTGTTTGAACTTTCGCTCCCAAAGTTTTGGCAATGAGTTGGGCACCCAAACAAATGCCTAGAACAGGAATTTCTTTTTTGATCGCTTGTTCGATCATTTGCATTTCGTGTAAGAGGTGGGGAAATTGATCGGTCTCATTGACATGCATGGGGCCACCTAAAAGAACCAGACCATCTGCCCCATCTAAAGTAGGTTTTAAATCTGGAAAACGTCCGAAGTTCACGTATTGAATGCGAAAACCTTCTTTTTTGAAAAGAGGATTTAAAGTCCCCAAAATTTCGTAGGGGACATGCTGGCAGACGAGAACTTTAGTCATGTAAGCTACCAATATTCGGGAGTAAATAAGATAATTTTTTCTAAAAGTTGGAAGTCTTTTTTGTTGCTTGTAATGAGTTTTGCCTGATGATCCCTTGCAGATAGAGCAATTAAAATGTCATTTTGAAGCAGAAGAATATCTTGTTTGTTCCTCTTTTTTTGTTTGAGCAAACGTTCTGTAATTTGTGCACATTCAATCCAATTATTTTCAGAAGGGGTAATGAGTCGGCCGACAAATACGATTAAGAGTCCATGAGCAATTTCCATAGAACGAGAATCATGGCATCCCCGCACGAATTCATTGAAGACAACGGCACTTAGAAAAAGGTTTGTTTCTAAATTTGAAAAAAAGACCTCAAGCTTTTCTAAGGAGCGATCTTCATTAAATGCTTTAATCAAGATGCTGGTGTCGAGAAGCGCATTACTTATCATAATCCACTATCTTAGCTTTGCCTGCATGTTTTTTAAAGAACTCTGCAATTTCTCTGTTTCTCACCATTCTTTCTAAGCTTTCATTAATAATTTCTGTTTTCGTTTTTCCCTTAAAAAGCTTCATAGCTTTTTTGATGAGAGGTGCTGAAAGATTTAAAGTGGTATGGATTGTTTGTTTCATAAAATTATCTCCTCTAATGCTTATAGATGTACTAGATTATAAGCATGCTGACAAGGTCTTTATAATAGAAGGTCTGAAAGCACCTGCCCATACCCTTTGTAAATATTTTTCTCAGGGAGACTTTTTCTTTCGCGCATTATCTTGTGAACTTCCGCGAGATGAAAATACGGAACACTGGGATATTGATGATGCTCCATATGAAAATTCACTTGATGTGGTGCAAAGAAAAAAGTTTGGAAAGGGTTGATTACTGTTCGAGAACAGAGCATTTGGTTCGCATTGGCTTCGTAGCCAGCATGTTCCGCTACCCCGCGGATTCGGAGCAAGACCTGCAAAATAGTCATCATCGGAATTTGCCAGAAAATAAAATAGAGCCAGGGGTGCCCGAGGTAAATTAAAGTTCCGAATAAAACTCCATTTACAAGAAGAGCACTGAAAATTTGATACCAAGCTGGTAATCGTTTGGTGTCGGTGCTGATTTTTGGGGCACCGTTTTTCTTTTTGCGTGGTTTGTAGAAAAAATAACCGATGAATTTAAAATAAGAAATGCCAAAGAGATCGCGAAGAAGTTTGCGAATGAAACTCTTCTTTGAAATAGGATACCCCCCAATCAAGCTAATGTCAGGATCATCGGGAGCCAAGGGGGCAGAGTGATGCTTTAAATGAAATTTTCGGTAGCTATCTTGAGAGAAAAATAGGGGAGCTGCGGTAAAGAGCTGGCCTAAATAATCATTTGCTTTTGGATTTTTATAAAGCCGCCCATGTGCACCATCGTGCATCATAATGGCTAGGGCCAATTGTTGGCGTCCAATCAAGATGAAGCCAATCAGATAAGTAAGTGGATTTGGGAAATAAATCAGAACTGCAAAAATGGCTGCAATACCTAACCAATCTAAAAAAAGAGAAAAACTGCTTTTCCAGGCGGAAGTTTGACTGTATTCTTTAAGTTCTTTGTTAGTAAGCACAACGTGAAAATGCCTATTTTTGATTCGAGCGTCAAGCCTTTAGCCAAGGAGAAAAAATGAGAAAAATTTCTTTATTAGCCGCTTTGTTTTTTTTGACTCCCGTTATTCTCAATGCTCAAACTGGAGAAGAGGGAAAAATCCAAGCCAAAAAATTCGCCCAAACTTTTTATGATTGGTATTTGAAAAAAGGCACAGAACATTCGATGGACGACGTGGTGCTCAAGAAAAAAGAAGTGCTTTCGCCCACTCTTTATCAGGCTTTAAAGGCCGATCGCGCCGCTCAAGAGAAAGTGCCAGGAGAAATTGTGGGAATCGATTTTGATCCTTTTGTGGGTGGGCAAGATGTTGCCCAAAAATATGTGTTGGGAGAGCCAAGTCTTAAAGGCAGCACCTATTGGGTGCCTCTCTATGGCTGGTGGAATGGAAAAAAGCCTAAAAAGCCCGATGTAACGGCCGAAGTGCAATGCCAAGTAAATACTTGCGTCTTTGTGAATTTCCATTATGACGCGCGGGGAATCCCTGAAAACGAAAATTTATTGAGTGTCTTGAAGGTACTCGCAAAAGATCGCCCAAAGCAGTAGATAAATTATTGGACCGTTTTATTTAAGTGTGACCAAATAATTCGATTGTAAGTTTTTGCGTATTTTTCGCTGAAATCCGGATGGATGGCCTTAGGATTAGTGCAGCCGCACTCCCCCACTATTTTTAATTTTCCTTTTATTTCTTGAGGAGCGTTTTGATACTCCTGCCAATTGACTCCATACAAGATACAGGCCTCGGTGCCCCCCTGATAGAGTTTGAAGTTTCCTGTTCGAAGATCGGCATTCGCATCTTGTTTTGCTTGTGCGATGCTTTGTTTCTCTTGAGCAAAACTGGAGAAGGGTAAAAATAGAAATAAGACTAAGAGAATAAAAGTTCTGGGCATTTTATCTTTTGCTTCGATCAATTCCGCCACCCAACCAAGGCATCATCGAGCGAAGTTTGGCGCCCACTTTTTCAATGGGATGATTTTCGCCCTCTTTGCGGAGGCGATTAAAGTTAGGGTTGCCCTTTTCGCTTTCTTCTACAAATTCTTTTGCGAAGGCACCCGATTGAATTTCACCGAGGATTTTTTTCATTTCATTGCGGGTTTTAGAATCGATAATGCGTGGCCCACGTGTAAGATCCCCGTATTCTGCGGTGTTGGAGATGGAATAACGCATATTGGCGATGCCACCGGCGTAAATTAAATCGACAATCAATTTTACTTCGTGCAAACATTCGAAATAGGCAACTTCGGGTTGGTAACCGGCTTCGACCAAGGTTTCGAAACCTTGTTGAATCAAAGCGCTGAGTCCGCCGCACAAAACGA
>CAYWGE010000168.1:0-4534 GCA_964457215.1 uncultured Pseudomonadota bacterium | reverse complement strand
TACATTCCAGCGCTTGCCGATTTTGTTCCGATGGTGAAAGGCACCAGCTCCATGGCTTTAGCAGGCCCTCCTCTGGTGAAAGCTGTAATTGGCGAAGAGGTAAGCACCGAAGATCTTGGAGGCTCCAAAATCCATTGTGAGGTGAGTGGTGTCGCCGATCTCGAAGTTGAAAACGATGAAGCCTGCATTCAAGCGATCAAAGATTATTTAAGTTATTTTCCTCAAAATTGGGAAGAGAGTATTCCTACTCAAGAAAAAGTTCCCGAAAAAATAGAGCCTTCTCTCTTAGAAATTCTGCCCGACCATCCTCGCAAACCTTACGACATGAAAAAAATCATCGAAAAATTGGCCGATGATGGAAAGTTTTTCGAGATCAAACCTAAATTTGCTCCCAATGTGATTACCGCTTTGTCTCGCATTGGCGGAAAATCCATTGGCATTATTGCCAATCAACCCTCTCACATGGGTGGAGTTTTGGATGTGAACTCGGCAGACAAAGCCGCGCGGTTTATTAATTTATGCGACGCCTTTAATATCCCTCTTTTATTTCTTCAGGATGTTCCAGGATTTATGGTGGGCTCTAAAGTTGAAAAAGAAGGAATTATCCGGCATGGCGCGAAAATGCTTTATGCAGTTAGTCGTGCGACGGTGCCAAAAATTACTTTGGTAATTCGAAAAGGTTATGGGGCGGGTTATTATGTCATGTGCGGAAAAGGTTTTCAGCCCGATTACATCGCGGCTTGGCCTTCGGCCGAGATTAGTTTGATGGGTGCTGAAGGTGCGGTAAATATTATTTTTCGAAAAGAAATTGAATCCTCTCCCTTGCCGGATGTAACTCGTAATAAGCTCATTGAAGAATATTCCAAAAAAATTTCGGTCGACATCGCTGCTCAAGGAGCATTCATCGATGATATCATTGACCCACAAGACAGCCGAAAAATCATCTACGAGACTTTAGTTCTTTGTGAAAAAAAGAAACAAATTTTACCAAAGAAAAAACACGGTGTGATGCCGGTTTAAATTAATTCCTTGGGGGGGGGTAATCTATGAATCTCAAAGAAAAAGTCATCATTACTGCGGCTCTCACCGGAGTTGTAGCCAACCGCAAACAATGCCCGGCAGTACCCTACACCCCCGATGAAATTGCCGAAGAAGCCTATCGTTGCCATCAAGCGGGTGCCTCCGTCGTGCATATTCATGCACGTGAAGACGATGGTTCCCCGTCGCACCGAGTCGAAGTTTATCAAGCCATTCAAGAAAAGATTCGTAAAAAATGCGATATCATCATTAACTTTTCAACCGGCGCTGTTGGCATCCCCAAAGAAGATCGCATCAAACACATCACAGAGCTCAAACCCGAAATTGGTGCCTTAAATATGGGTTCGATGAACTACGCGAAATATTCTTGGGAAAAGAAAAAGATGGTCTTTGATTTTTGCTTCGAAAATACTTTCGAAACGATTCTCTTCTATTTAGAAAATATGAATAAAGCGGGCGTTAAACCCGAGCTTGAATGCTTTGACATTGGCCACACCGAAAGTATCTGGCCTTTGATTGATTTAGGGATTTTAAAAAGACCCATCCAATTTAGTTTTATTATGGGAGTTTTGGGAGGCTTACCCGCTAAAGTAGAACATTTGGCGACTCAAAAAAATATTATCCCCCCCGACTCCACCTGGGAAGTAATTGGAATTTCACACGAGCAATGGAAGATGATTGCGGCGGCTTTAGCCTTAGGGGGAAATATTCGCGTAGGGCTTGAAGATAATTTTTATGTAGACCCCGGGCAAATGGCAAAATCGAATGCCGATCTCGTTACTAAAGCAGTCAAGATGTGTCGCGATATAGGCCGCGAAATCGCAAATCCTGCGGAATCCAAACAAATTTTAAGTTTGAGTAAAACGCTAAAGCCTCAAACCTTACCCTTAAGTTCTATTTGATTTATCTCGGAATTAAATTCATCTTCATCCCGTACCTAGGTCGTAAAGTAATGGTTGGATCCATTTCAACTCGGTGACCTTCTGCCAGTCTTAAACGATATTTCTGTGCAATGCTGGCTAAAATCACTTGGGCTTCCATAATCGCAAAATGATTGCCAATGCATTGCCGAGGCCCCGCTCCAAAGGGAATATAAGCAAATCGGTGCATCTGCGAAAAATTTTCGGGCAGAAAACGGTCCGGATCAAAGCGCTCGGGATCTTTCCAAATTTTGGCAGAATGCTGAGTTACATAAGGGCTTAAAAAAACCATGGAACCTGCGGGAATAAAATAGTTATCGATTTGATCATCTTGAACAGCAAGCCTTCCCACAAACCAAGCGGGAGGGTATAGCCTAAGGGCTTCTTTAAACACGCGCTCTAAATATTGGAGTTTAGGTAAATCTTCAAAGCGCGGTGCTTTCCCTTGAAGCACTTGATCAATTTCTTCCCAAAACTTTTTTTCCACTTCTGGGTGCTGAGACAAAAGATACCAAGTCCAGGTTAAGGCATTGGCGGTAGTTTCATGGCCCGCCAAAAAAATAGTCAAAACTTCGTCCAAGAGCTGTTCTTGACTCATGCTCTTGCCCGTTTCTTCGTCTTTTGCTTCTAAAAGCATTTCTAGGAGATCTGCTTTTTTTTCAGGATTATTTTGGCTTCACGAAAACGAAGATTTCGGGGGCTCGGAAAGCTCAACGGCAGTCTAAAAATACGGGTTACTTGATGAACCGTTTGTTCTAGAAGAATCGGTAAAGAGCGACTCACCGTCTCGGCATCTGCGCTCATATTAATTCCCAAGAGAGTTTCACCCACGATGCGCAGAGTCAGGCGCATCATTTCAGCCGAAGTATCGAGGGGTTTTTGATTTGCCGCAAATCCTTCCCAAGTTTGCAACATTTCGGCAGTGGCTTCTTGCATCACCCCCACCAAGCCTGCAATCCGTTCGCGATGAAAACTCGGCTGCATTAAGCGTCGCTGACGCCGCCAAAGCTCTCCATCGCTAGTGAGCAGACCTTCTCCAAAGATCAAGCGAAACAACTTCCAGGCCTTTGTTTGTTTCACGAAATTTTTAACATGATCTTGGTAAACATATTTCACTCCGTCCGGATCACTCACCAAAAAGGCTTGATCGGGCCCCAATTTAATTCGCACAACTCCCCCATAGTCCCGGGCGCAACGCATCATCAGACCCATGGAATTTTTCCGCATTTCAAAGAGACTACCCAAAAAAGGCAGTCCTTTAGGGCCTGGAGCTTCTTTTAGGGGGTGCACCATATTGACACCTACTCCTTCTGCATGATTGATTGACTGCCATGCTTAAACTGGGTTGTGTTTCTTATTTAAATACGCTTCCGTTGATTGACGCTCTGAATCCGGAAACTATAGAGAAAATCACGCGTCCTCCAGCAGAGCTTTTAGAACTCCTCTTAAAAGGCCAAGTTGACGCGGCCCTTTTGCCTATTGTGAATTACTTCGAAACTCCTGGCCTCTCCCTAATCCCTAACATTGCTATCGCTTCTCGAGGGCCTGTCAAAAGTGTGAATTTATATTTATCGGAAGACCAAAATCCCCCTGTCTCCCCTTTTAATAAAGGGGGATGGGGGGATTTAACGCATATTAAAACCATTTACCTCGATCCCGAATCCCGCACGTCGCATGCCTTACTCAAAGTCCTTTTACAAAATAAATACGGTCTCGATTTAAACGGCATTCATTTTACTTCAAATCTTTCTAACCCTAACATTCAAGCAAAACTTTTGATTGGCGATAAAACTTTTCAAGAAAAGGGACCTAGCCTAGATTTAGGACACGAATGGCAGGATTGGACATATAAACCTTTTGTTTTTGCCGCATGGATGACACCGAGCCCCCCTACTTCGGAGCTAGTCCAAATTCTTCAAAAAAGTCGCGATCAAGGGCTAGAGAACATCGAGACGCTGCTCCAAAAAATAAGCACTCAGCCGAAAGCTCTCAATTCCCAGCTTTTAAGAGAATACTTCACAAAAAACCTCTACTATTATATGGGCCAGGAAGAATTAGAGGGCATTCGCCATTTTTTTAAACTCCTAAAACCCCTTGAAGGGTATACGCATGAACTCGATTTCAAATTTGTATCGTAAAATAGAAAATAAAGAACGTATCGCAAGCGATGAAGCCCTTCAGTTACTACAAGAAGGCGATCTACTCACCTTAGGCAAGCTCGCCGACTCTCTGAATAAAGAAAAGAACGGAAACGTGATCGGCTATGTCATTGACCGAAACATTAATTATACAAATGTTTGTGTGCTCCGATGTAAGTTTTGTGCCTTTCGACGCGACAAAAATGAAGAAGGATCTTGGGAGCATTCTCTTGAAGAAATCGATCAGAAAATCGAAGAGCTCTTAAGTTACGGCGGTACTCAAATTCTCATGCAGGGCGGTCATCATCCCGAGTGGAAGTTAGATCACTACACACAGATGATTCGGCATATTGCCGAGAAACATCCCAAAATTACCATTCACGCTTTTTCTCCTCCCGAGCTTGATCATATTTCAAGACTCTGTAAGATTCCTTACGA
>CAYWGE010000167.1:0-4576 GCA_964457215.1 uncultured Pseudomonadota bacterium | reverse complement strand
TTTTTGACATCCTACATTTCTCCTATAAAGTTAAAATAATCTTCTCTTCATAATTCAAATCAATCGACGCAAAGGACCGCGGTAAATTTTTAATTTTCTCATACGCAGCTTTTAATCTCTCAAGCTTCGTATCAAAACCTTCAAAACCTACAAGAATTTTCAGACGTTTTTTTTCAGGAATCAGACTAAATCCTGCCGCACGATCATAATGAATTTCAGAGAGCCCTAAATTTTCATACATTGTTTGTTGTTCATAAGTCGATAAAAGTTTTAAAGCTTGCTGCAAAATTTCGCGCGTCTGAGAAGGGTTGGCTTCCATCTCCTCGCTGTTGAGACCGGTCAAGATGGGAAAATCTTTTGAATCGGAAGAGGCGAGCTCTTTAAAGATCTCTGCATTTTTCCCCACATAATAATAACGCCCCACACTTAATAAAAGTCGGGGTTCGTGAGGAATCACTTGAATAGTTAAGGTATGAGGAATCTTGCGACTGACCTTTACAAAATCTACCCAGGAATTTTTTTGTAATTTTTCGACTACGGTGCGCAAATCTACCAAGAAAAGAGGCATGCCCACTTTTACACCCGCCTGGCTTAGAATAGATTCTCGGCTGAATTGTTTGGAGCTTCCTTCAACAACTAAATTTTGGATTTGAAGTTTTTCAAGATGAAGCGAAAAATGACGAAGAACTAAGGCTAAGACAAAGGAGATGCTCAAAAAAACCAAACTGCGAAGAACAAAACGAATCCTTCGTTTGCGACTCGCCACCTTCACATTCGATTTGCGGAAGAGCCTCATCATGAGCCTGCCAAGATACAGAATAGTATCTTGCCTGATTTTTTGAATTCAATTTTTTAAGGGACCCCAAAACTGTTTTGTAATGGTTAGTGTTTCCCATTACATGACTTTTACTTTACACCTTTAGGTGAGCTTGAGTCGAGCAGAATCTAGTATTTTCTCTACTAAATTTTCGAAATTTATTCCAATTGCGGCCGCCGCTTTTGGAATCAAAGAAGTTTCGGTCATGCCGGGAATGGTATTGATCTCTAAAAAGAAGAAACGTCGCTCTGAATCAATAATATAATCTGCCCGCGCACAACCTTCACAACCCAGCTCCGCGTAAATTTCTGCGGTTGTTTGTTGAATTTCCTGCGCGAGCTTCTGCTCAACGCGAGCAGGCAAAATATAATCGGTCGCCCCTTTTGTATATTTTGAATGGAAGTCGTAGAAACCGCTTTTGGGCGCCACTTCAATTAAGGGAAGCGTTTCGCCATTTAAGATACCTGAAGTGACTTCCGTTCCTTGAATGAACTCTTCGATCAAAATTTGCGAATCAAACTTTAAGGCTTCATCCAAAGCCAACGCTAAACTTTCCTTCTCTTTGACAATTCCAATTCCAATAGTGGATCCTTCTCGCGCTGGCTTTACAACTAAGGGATACGGAAAAGAAAGTTCTTCCAGAAAAATCGCTTTATCCATTTTACCCTGCTGAAACTGAGTAAAGGCCGGGGTTAAAAACCCACGCTCTTGAAGCACGCGCTTTGTGAGGGTTTTATCCATAGAGAGGGCTGAGGCTAAGATTCCAGAACCCGTATAAGGAATTTTGAGCACTTCGAGCAGGCCTTGAACCGCGCCGTCTTCACCGTAGCGGCCATGAAGGGCAATGAAGGCGACTTCGATTTTTTCCTCGACCAGCTTCTGAGATAAATGAGAATCCACATCAATTTCTGCAACTTTGTAACCTTTTTTACGTAGACCTTCTGCAATGGCCTTTCCGGACCGAAGCGAAACTTCTCGTTCGCTGGACATACCCCCTAAGAGCACACCAATTTTTTTATCTTTGAATTTCGTCATGATTGCACCTTAAGCTACTCTTAAATTCGGGTTTTCTTTTATCTCTTCTCCCACCACTTTTACCTCGGTTTCAAGGCGAATCCCTGTTAGTTCTTTGACTTTATCGCGAATCAAGCCAATTAAGACTAAAACATCTTTTGAGCTGGCCCCCCCTTCATTTACAATCCAATTCGCATGTTTTTCCGACAAACGGGCCTTGCCCACGCGTACACCTTTTAAACCAAGCTCTTCGATAAGTTCGGCGGCAAATTTTTTGGGAGGATTTTTAAAAACCGAGCCCATATTCGGTTGATCTAATGGTTGGGTCTCGTGGCGTCTTTTTTGAAAAAAAGAAATCTTTTCAGCCACTTTTTCAGGACTCTGTTTAGTAAGCTTAAGCAAGGTCTCTAAGAGCACCTCGGAGCGCGGGATTTCTAAATCGCGGTATTCAAAATGCAGCTTTTTACGCGGATAAATTTTAAGCTCGCCGCTTGAGTCTAATGCTTTTACTTCTTCGACTGCATCGCCGATTTCTCCTTCGCGGGTGCCGGCATTCATGATCAAAGCCCCACCCAAAGTGCCGGGGATTCCATATAAGCTTTCAATCCCCGAAAAACCTTTTTGTTTGCAGAATTCTACCAACTTGGGCGTGGCAACCCCTGCTTCGGCTCGAATCCAAACAAAATCTTCCTCTTCTTTTTCAATTTTAAATTGGCTGAGTAAGCGATGCAGACGAATGACCACTCCGCGGATTCCTCCATCGCGAATAAGGAGGTTACTTCCATTACCTAAAATAAAATAATTTACTTTTTCAGCTTTACACAAACGCAGGGTGTTTTTCAGATCTTCCAGATCGGCGGGATAATAAAGTAAATCGGCAGGACCGCCGGTTTTAATAGTGGTATAACGCGCCAAGGCTTCTTCCCAGAGAAACTCTCCTTTTAACTGCTTCAATTTTTCTCGGAGAGAAAATGGAATCATGCGGCAATAGGAGCAGGTTTTGCTTTTTTCTTGAGCCAGTGGGCAATCTTGCGCCCCACTTGAACAATATCCCCTGCACCCAACGTTAAAATCACATCGCCTGGTTGTATTATTTTGAGAACTTCTTCTACCAAAAGATCTTTATCGACTGAATAAGAAACACTCCCGTTGCGCTTTTGATGCAAAACTTCTGTTAACTTTTGAGAGCTCACTCCATCGATGGGATCTTCACCTGCTGCATAAATTTCTGTGAGAAATAAAAGATCGGTTTGATCAAAAGCCTGCACAAAATCATTAAATAAATCGCGGGTACGCGTATAGCGATGAGGCTGGAAAAGAGTCACTAATCGGCGTTCTGGAAAGGCATTACGAAGCGCTTTTAAAGTGGCTTTCACCTCTTCGGGATGATGGCCATAATCATCCATCACCAATAATTCTTTACTACGGTAAAGGGTTTCTAAACGCCGCTCAATTCCTTTAAAGTTTTCGAGTCCTTTTCGAATTTGTGTGAAAGAAATTTCGAGCTCGCTCCCAATCGCAATAGCTGCCAAGGCATTATAAACATTATGTAAGCCGGCTAATTTCAGCTTCACTCTACCGAGTTTTGTGCCGCGTCGATACACATCAAAATGGCTCTGCAGACCTTCGAAGGAAATATTTTTAGCAGAAAAGTCCGCATTATCTCCCAACCCATAAGTAACCGTTCGTCTTTTAATGCGGGGGGCAATCTCTTGAAGGGTGGGATGATCCGCACAAATAACAGCGACTCCATAAAAAGGAACTTTATTGGCAAACGCCACAAACGCTCTCTTTAATTCTTCAAACCCGCTTTTTTCTTCTTCGAGGGGAGAGTGAACTTGATAGTGATCGAGATGCTCAGGATCAATATTGGTAATCACCGCTAAGGTAGGAGTGAGTTTCATGAAAGACCCATCGGACTCATCAGCCTCTGCCACCAAAAATTCTCCCTTTCCGAGTTTTGCATTACTTCGAAAACTTTTAACACGGCCCCCAATGATTAAGGTGGGGTCTAGTTTGCCGTGATAGAGGATATTGGCAATGAGCGAAGTAGTGGTAGTTTTTCCATGACTCCCCGCCACCGCCACCGCGTATTTTAAACGCATGAGCTCGGCTAACATTTCGGCACGCGGCACCACGGGGATTCCTTTTTCAAGGGCAGTCACCCATTCCGGATTTCCTACGCGGACGGCAGAAGAAATCACCACTACATGAGCGCCTTCTATATGAGAGGCTTTGTGCCCATAATGAATTCGCGCACCTTTTTTTGTTAAGCGTTGGGTAATGGGGCTTCTCTTTTGATCAGAGCCCGAAACCTTATAGCCTAAATTTAAGAGAACTTCGGCAATTCCGCTCATGCCGATGCCACCGATTCCGATAAAATGAATATGTTGAAATTTTTTGAACATAAGCTGAAGCAGCACTCTTTGACAAATTCTCTGAGGCTTTTCAACCTCTTCTTCTTACTTTTGCATTATTTTTTTACAAACTTCTAAGATTTGGGCCCCTGCGGAGGGTTTAGCTAAACGGTGAATTTTATCGGTAATCTCTTGAAGGGCTTGAGGCGAAGAAAAGAGATCTTTTACATCTTTATAAAGACGCTCGCCGCTGAGTTCTCGGTCTAGGATGATACGCCCTGCTCCTTGTTCGACTAATTCCAAGGCATTCCAGCGTTGATGGTCATCGGCCGCATAAGGATACGGAATAAAAATCGCGGGCTTTCCTAAGATTTCAAGCTCGGTAATA
>CAYWGE010000166.1:0-4590 GCA_964457215.1 uncultured Pseudomonadota bacterium | reverse complement strand
TTACCAATTGATTTTGATCTTCAGGAGCTAAAACTTTTCCCGTATCGACATGCGCTACTATCCAGGGGATTTCCAAATCTTCCACGAGTCGGCGTGCAGTACGGATGAGCCGCTCAGAAAAAGGGCTGGAGCTTACTGCCACCAGTAAAGTTCTCGAAGGGGCCTTGTTGAATAATGAATCGCTTTTGTGTTTGTCGCGTGTATCTCGCTCCACTTTATCTGCAGTTACTCGGAGAGCAATTTCTCTTAAGATATTTAAATTAGATTCTTGAAAAAAATATTGAAGCGCTTGTTCGGTTTTTCTGCCCGGATAAATTTTACCTTCTTTCAATCTTTCTAAAAGTTGGTGAGGGGTAATATCGATGAGCTCGATTTGATCGACAAGATCGAGGATAGAGTCTGGGATTGTCTCGCGTACCTGTGCTGCCGTGATTAAGCCTACAATATCTGCACGACTTTCTAAATGCTGCACATTCAAAGTGGAATAGACATCAATGCCTGCTTCTAAAATTTCCACTACATCTTGATAACGTTTTTCGTGTCGCGATCCTGGAATATTGGTATGGGCCAATTCATCTACCAAGACAAGGCGAGGTTTTTTGGCAAGAATGGCATCGAGATCCATTTCTTCTTGAAACGTTCCACGATATTCCATTTTTTTTCGGGGAATCACGGGAATTCCTTCTGTCAGTTTTTGGGTCTCGATTCTTCCGTGCGTTTCAAGAACACCGATGCAAACATTTGCACCATCTTTCAATCGTTCTTGGGCCGCTCGAAGCATGGAATAAGTTTTTCCCACACCCGCCGCCATGCCAAAAAACAGGCGCAAGCTTCCCCTTTTAATTTTATTTTCCTCGCGGGTAATGCGTGTGAGAAGAATATCTGGATTTGGCCTAATTTCTTCCATTTACGTGTCCGCCAATGTCTTCGTGGTAGAGGGTTTTGGAAATTTTTTTTCCAGTTCCATGTTTAATTTCAATACATTGACCCTCTTCTCCCCTAGTATGCCAAAACTGCGATCTTCTGTCATTGTATCGATTAAGGATTTAAGCTCCTGTTTTTGAGTGTTTGTTAGGCCACGAATCGACGCGACACGGTTGATTTGATAATAGGCGGCTGCTGGGCTGATATGGGGATCTAAGCCGCTACTTGAAGCGAACAGCAAATCTTCGGGGATTGCTGTATTACCAGACTGGAAAGAAGCTTTTTCTAGGTTTTGTTTTCTTTCGTTAAATTTTGCTAAGAGCTCGGCAGAAGTAGGCCCCAAGTTACTTCCCCCAGAAGGGAGAGGATTATAGTCTACTGCAGAAGGGCGTGACCAAAAGTATTTTTGATCTTTAAAGTTTTGCCCCAGAAGTTCAGAGCCTATCGCAGGGGCTTGCTTCGCCCCCTCATTTCCTCTCGGGCTTGATAAAATTAGACTTCCATTAGCTTCATAAGGAAAAAGAACTTGGCTAGCTCCTGTAACAAGCAAGGGGTAAGCCACTCCGGTTAATAGGGTCATTACTAGAAAAAGTCGAATGGCAATCCAGAGGGTTTTCATAATTCTCCTTTCTTACGAAATAATTTTCAGCGCGACGAGAATGAGATCGATAATTTTGATTCCTAAAAAAGGCAAAGCAAGCCCCCCAACTCCGTAGAGTAAAATATTTCTTTTCAAAAGCGCAGACGCACCGGTTGCATGATAAGCGACACCTTTTAGAGCAAGAGGTACCAGGGCGATGATAATGAGAGCATTGAAAATCACTGCACTTAAGATGGCGCTTTGTGGAGAATGAAGATTCATGATGTTGAGTGCGGCGAGGGGACCCGTTGAACCTTGAACAGCATAGAGGCTACCAAACATGGCAGGAAGAATTGCAAAATATTTGGCCACGTCGTTTGAAATACTAAAGGTGGTAAGTGCGCCGCGTGTGATTAAGAGTTGTTTTCCGGTTTCGACGATTTCGATAAGCTTAGTGGGATTACTATCGAGATCTACCATGTTCCCTGCTTCTCGTGCAGCTTGAGTGCCCGTATTCATAGCAACACCCACATCTGCTTGGGCAAGGGCTGGGGCATCATTTGTGCCATCACCCGTCATTGCGATTAAATGACCTCCCTTTTGCTCTGCACGAATACGAGCGAGTTTTGATTCGGGAGTGGCCTCAGCAATAAAATCGTCGACGCCCGCTTCTGCAGCAATGGCCGCTGCGGTCATGGGATTATCTCCTGTAATCATGACTGTTTTGATTCCCATTTTTCGGAGCTCAGCGAATCGTTCGCGAATGCCTCCTTTCACGACATCTTTTAGATAAATTGTGCCGAGCACTTGATTATTTTCGGATACTACAACGGGTGTGCCGCCTTTTCTCGCGATTTCTTCAACTATCTGTTGAACAGCATTAGGATAATTTCCGCCCGCGCTTTCGATATGCTTTCGAATTGCATCCGCCGCTCCTTTTCTCAAAATTCTCAAAGAGCCATTTTCTTGTTCTTCATCCACTCCACTCATTCGTGTTTGTGCAGAGAAAGGAATAAAATGTGATTGATGAGGCTTTAAATTTTCGCCTCGGAATCCAAAACGTTCTTTGCTTAAAATTACGATGGAACGGCCTTCGGGGGTTTCGTCGGCAAGAGAAGCATCTTGAGCGACGTGGGCGAGTTTTTCAGCTGTTACTCCGGGTGCTGGAAAAAACTCCGTTGCCATGCGGTTTCCGAGAGTGATGGTGCCGGTTTTATCTAAAAGAAGCACATCAATATCACCTGCTGCTTCTACCGCACGGCCACTGGTGGCGATTACATTTTTTCGGATGAGTCGATCCATGCCACTAATACCAATGGCTGAAAGTAAACCTCCAATGGTGGTGGGAATGAGACAAACTAATAATGCGACAAGAATGGGCACATTCACTAACTGAGAAAGATTCATTCGGGAGGCATTCCCGCTGTAGTCTGCATAAAATTTGAGTGCTGCAACGGAGAAAACAAAAAGAAGTGTGAGTCCGGAGAGCAACACGCTTAGGGCAATTTCATTAGGGGTTTTTTGCCGAGAAGCATTTTCGACGAGATGGATAATACGATCGATAAAAGATTCACCTGGCTTACGAGTAATTTTAATCAAGATTCTATCACTCATAACGCGTGTGCCGCCCGTAACTGCCGAGCGATCTCCACCGCTTTCGCGAATGACCGGCGCGGATTCACCCGTAATGGCAGATTCATCGACACTCGCAATGCCTTCAATTACTTCACCATCTCCCGGAATAATATCACCCGCCTCGCAGATCACTGTATCTCCAACTTGAAGTTGGGTAGCGGAAATATTTTTTTCGTTCCCTGAAGCTAAGAGGCGAGCCATGACGATATTTCTAGATTTTCTTAAGCTCTCCGCTTGTGCTTTTCCTCGTCCTTCTGCAAGCGCTTCGGAAAAATTGGCGAAATAAACCGTAAACCAAAGCCAGGCCGCGATTTGCATTTCAAAAGAGGCCTCCCCTCCAAGAATAAGGGTTTTGATCGCGCAGTAAGTTGTTAAAAGTGCACCGATCAAAGTGACAAAGATCACTGGATTTCTCAATTGCTGACGAGGATTAAACTTGAACACGGCATTTTTTAGTGCAGCAAAAAAGATTTCTTTTGAAACGAGCGCATTTTTTTTCTTATGGGTGTTCATAAATTTTTCCTTAATCTTAACCCCCTACGGGGATAAGAGCTTGTAAGCTCATGCGTTGCTAACAAGCTCTAAAATGTCATGCCTTTGAGCATGAGAAAGTGCTCTGCAATGGGTCCTAATGCTAAAGAAGGTAAATGAGTCAGGGCACCCACGATTAAAATGACGGCGATCAAAAGTATTAAAAACACACTGTTGTCTGTTTGAAAGGTGCCCGCAGAAGGGGGAGAAACATTCTTTTTTGCGAGACTGCCTGCAACTGCAAGCACCGGGAGAATAACCGCAAAGCGGCCAACCAGCATACAAATACCGAGGGAGATATTATAGAATACGGTGTTGGCGTTGAGTCCAGCAAAGGCGCTTCCGTTGTTTTGAGAGGCTGAGCTGAAAGCATAAAGAATTTCAGTCAAACCATGAGGCCCCTTATTGAGAAGGCTTGAGAGTCCAACCGGAAGAACACAAGCCAGACTACTTCCAATCAAGATGACTGCACTGGGAAGAAGAATGGTAATGATTAGTAAGGCTACTTCGTTGGTTTGTATTTTTTTACCGAGGTATTCGGGTGTGCGCCCCACCATCAGGCCGGCTAAGAAGACCGTGAGAATCACGAATACAATCATGCCGTAAAAACCTGCTCCGACCCCTCCGAAAATAATTTCACCCAGCATAATATTGAAGAGGGCAATGCCTCCTGCAATCGGGGAAAGACTTGAATGCATCGCATTCACAGAGCCATTTGAGGCAGCGGTTGTCGACGTAGACCATAAGATGCTATTGACGATTCCCAGTCTTGTTTCTTTTCCTTCGATAAAATGGGCCTGCGCTAAGACAGGATTATGAGAGAATTCGCCGTAAAGAGAGAAGCCGAGACCCATGAGAAATAAAATCATCATTGCTGCATAAATGACCCAACCTTGGCGTGTGGATTTAACCATCAAACC
>CAYWGE010000165.1:0-4599 GCA_964457215.1 uncultured Pseudomonadota bacterium | reverse complement strand
CGCCCATTCTATAAAGATTTAGTAAAATATATGACTTCGGGTCCTGTTGTTGTTTCGGTCTTAGAAGGACAAGAAGCGATTGCGAAGAATCGTGCGATCATGGGGGCTACAGATCCGAAGAAAGCAGAGCCAGGGACGATTCGACGAGATTTTGCGGATTCGATTGAAGCAAATGTGGTTCATGGATCCGATGCTCTTGAAACAGCAAAAAATGAAGTGGCTTTCTTTTTCGGAAGCTCTGATATTTTTTCAAGATAAACTTTGCTCTCTCCTTCAGGGCAATGAAGAAAGATCGTGATATGCGAAAAATTTTAGCTCTGTTTTTTCTTTTTTCTTTCTTCAACCCCGCCTATGCCGCGAATGTTCCAGTTTATTCAGCGAACGGTTTTATGTGTGCAAAATCCGGCATTTCGGTAACTTGTAAGGGCCCGATTCCCGGGGGCACGAGCAGCATTACCGGCACAGGACATAATCTTGTTTATCTCACCGTCGATCTTTTGCAAGAAGGGCAACCCATACGTTATACCTATTTTAGCGATACAGGTTGCTTAATTGGCTATACTCTCGGGCCAGATGGCTCTGCGATTGCGGTCGTTGCTCGCCATCGCACGGGTGAAAAAGGAACTTTTTCGGTGCAAGGTGATAATTACGCTGGGGTGATTCAATTTTGTGAAAGAAGGTTAGGTGCCGAGAGTCAAGCTGCTTCGAGACCCGCAACGACTCCTCAAAAGCCTGCTACTCCTGCTGCTAAGCCAGCCACTTCTGCGGCTAAACCCAGTTCTACTTCTCCCGTGAAGAAGAAGTAAAATCTTTCTATTCTACGCAGAAAATAATTTATTATTTTTTTCGATTATTCTTGTTTCGAGGAAGTTTGAGCTTAAAAAGCCAATCGATGGTAGCTGTACGAAATCCAGAGGCTCCCGGATGGCCTCCCCCACCATATTTCTTGGCTAGTTCACTCACATCGATTTTGTCGGAGCGTAGACTAAAATTCCAAAGATCTCCCGTATAAAAGAAGATAATGGCAATTTCGTAATTTAATTCCTTATAAAAATATTCTCCCATTTCGCTCGATTCTAAACCCCAGTTCACCGCATAGGCCTTATGGCCATGAAAGTTGACTTCAAATCCTTTTTTGGCGCCTTCTAAAATCCGTTGTCTTTGAGTCTTTAGAGCTCGAGTTCCCCATTCGACCAATTTCGGGATTTCGGATCCTTTTCCGTCGCTTAACCAGCGTTTCCAAGGCTCGGAAGAAGGATCGTGAATATTTTCTGTTTCACGCAAAGCCGCACTCACTTCGCGAGAATTTGGAAGTTTCCACTCCCAAATATCTTTATCTTTGACGTATTGGATCACGGGAGGGGTAGGAAAGTCAGGATATTCTTGCTTCCAGGTGAGCGAAGCGCCTGATTCGTTCAAATCTAAAATTCCCCACCCTAAAGCTTTTTGAATAGGAATTGCGGTTTTGTGATGATCGTACCAAAAAACCTCCTTCGCTTCTTGCTTGATCTTCTTAAAGATCTCCTCACTAAAACTATAATCTACCACGAAAACTGTTTTGCCCTTCACATTTACTAAGAGTGGATCGCCATGATTAATCGGTATTAATTTAGCTTCAGGATATTTATGTTTGATAATGGCCGCAGAAGCGCTTCCATCAATACAATTCGCATGAAAAAAACACAGAGTTGAGCTCATGATATTTTAGAAACTCCACCCATATAAGGGATTAGTACTTCGGGGATTTGAATACTTCCGTCTTTTTGTTGATAGTTTTCCAGAACGGCAATTAAAGTCCGGCCCACAGCCAAACCAGAGCCATTTAAAGTATGTACTAGGCGATTTTTTCCTTCTTTTGTTTTGTATCTAATTTTCATGCGCCGGGCTTGGTAATCTTCAAAGTTTGAACAAGAAGAAATTTCCCGGTAAGCATTTTGGCCAGGCAACCAGACTTCAATATCATAAGTTTTTGCAGCAGAAAATCCCATGTCTCCGGTGCACAAGGTCATAATACGGTAGTGAAGCCCTAATTTTTTTAAAATAGTTTCTGCATGAGAAGTTAAGTTTTCAAGTTCTTGATAAGAATTTTCAGGAGTCACGAACTTTACTAATTCTACTTTATTGAACTGATGCTGACGAATGAGTCCCTTCATGTCTTTGCCGTAGGAACCTGCTTCACTCCGAAAACATGGGGTGTAAGCCGTATAGGAGAGAGGAAGCTCTTCTTCGCTTAAGATTTCATCTCGATAAATATTGGTCACGGGGACTTCTGCGGTAGGGATTAAGTAAAGGCCGGTAGTTGTTTTAAAAAGATCTTCTTCAAATTTGGGAAGTTGCCCTGTTCCAGTCATGCTCGCAGCATTCACTAAGAAAGGGGGTAAGGTCTCAGTATACCCATGCTCCGTAGTGTGAACATCGAGCATAAAATTGGTTAGAGCCCGCTCTAGCTTTGCCCCTAAGCCTTTGTATAAAGTAAAACGTGCGCCCGCTATTTTTACGCCGCGTTCAAAATCTAAAATATCGAGCTTTTCGCCTAGATCCGAATGCTCCAAAGCTTTAAACGAAAGTTGAGGTTTTTCTCCCCACGTACGGAGTAGAGTATTCTCTTCGCTTCCTTTTCCGACAGGTACGGAACTATGAGGAATGTTAGGGATATGGAGAAGCGTTTTTTCAATTTCTTCTTCGATTTGAGTGAGCTCTGGCGCAATTTCTTTAGTGCGTTTAGCAACCTTTTGCATTTCAGCAATAAGAGAAGAAGCATCTTCTTTTTGCTTTTGAAGTTTTTGGATTTCGGCGGACTTTTGATTTTGAATAGCCCTTAACGAATCAAATTCAACCTGAAGATTCTTTCTTTTTTGATTTAAGTTTTCGAGGGCAGACAAATCAACTTTTTGTCCTCGCTTGGAGAGTGAATCTTTGACATCGTCGAGATGAGAAACTACCCATTTCAGATCAAGCATAATAAAAAAACGGGGGCGTCCGGCCTGATGCGGGACGCCCCAGTACTCACAATATAATATTTCAGTCCTTAACTTTTCTTTCTTTTTGCATCGCGAATTTCTTCGTCGATCATTTTCTTAAAGGCTTCTAAAGGCTGAGCTCCTGAAAGCATTTTGCCATTTACGAAGAAAGAAGGAGTGCCACTCACGCCAGCTTTCATTCCTTCTTCAACGTCTTTGTTTACTTGAGCTAAATATTTATCGGAATCTAAACACTCGTCAAATTTTTTGGTGTCGAGTTTTAATTCTTCCGCATATTTTTTCAAGCTGGGGGTATCGAGAGCCCGTTGATTCTCCCAGAGTTTGTTGGAGTAATCCCAATATTTATTTTGATCATTCGCACAAAGGGCAGCGACAGCGGCTTTTTTGGCGAAGTTATGGAAATCAAGAGGGAAGTTTCGCATGGTGTAGCGCACTTCGTTTTTATAGAGATTCATGATTTCGTTTACAGTGGGACGAGCACGGCTGCAGAAAGGGCATTGGAAATCGGTAAATTCAATCAAAGTAACCACTGCACTTGTAGGACCTTTGCTAGGACTATTCCCCGGGCCTACTTCTGCACGTGGACGCTCGATATAAATTTGGATATCTGCCTTGGCAGATAAACGATCAAGGAAAGTCTGGCGGTAAGCCATAGCTTTACGTGATTTGAGTTGAGCGGCAATTTGGGGTTTTAATTCGGCTAATGTTTTCTCTCCAAAACGTGCTTTATTTTGATTGTAGAGGTCTTCGATTTCTTTATCAGAAACCTCACCTACTTTATCATCGACTTCTGTTTTTAAGAGTTCAGCAACGGAAATGTTTCGTTTTTTAGCTTCGGCATCTAAAAGGCGCTCATCAATCATTTGATCAATTGCATCGCGTTTAATATCGTAAATTTGATTTTCAACTCGAGAAAGACGAGATTTAATTTTACCCATTAATTCTTGATTGGTGATGGGTTGGCCATTGAGCTCTGCAACCACATCTCCTTTACTGCTCGCTGCTAAGCCTTCGGTTAAAGCAGGGGCATTTGGATTGGGTTGAGTAGAGGGAGAATTAGAGACTGTCTTTTGGCCGTTGCAAGCTGCGAGTGAGACAACAGCAAGCAGAAGAGAAACTTTTAAAGCATGTTTCATATTTTTTGAGCTCCTTTTAAAAGCTTTAAGTTAAAGATCAACTTTACCGAGAGTGAAGGGGATTGTTACATCAAGAATGGAGAGGACGCAAACAAGAAAAAAAGGCCCGCTCGCATAAATTTACTTAGGGTGCGTTGCTCGCTCTGTCGCAGTCCTCCTGTACTTTTTAAGTACAGTCCGGTTACTCCATCGCAAGTGTCTTGCCTAAATAAATTTATGCGAGCGGGCTGAAATTGACCCTAATTAGTTTCTCAAAGGCTTTCCGGTCATAAGCAGAGATTGCATTCTGGCCTGAGACTTTTCTGTTCCACAAAGCCGGATGAAGGCTTCGCGTTCTAAGTCTAAGATATATTGCTCATTGACTAGGCGTTGAGTGGGAATATTTCCGCCGCAAAGGACATGGGCGAGCTCTCCTGCGATCAAGGCATCGTGCTCAGAGATCATCCCTTGCAATACAAAGCCTCGAATAGACGACTTCATGG
>CAYWGE010000164.1:0-4664 GCA_964457215.1 uncultured Pseudomonadota bacterium | reverse complement strand
CGCTCTCAAAGCGATAAATATCAGAAAATTATCCAAGCAGCGACTCACGTTTTTGCCTCTAAAGGTTTTTATAACGCGAAGGTTGCCGATGTGGCGCGTGAGGCCGATGTTGCGGATGGTACCATCTATCTTTATTTTAAAAATAAAGATGATCTTTTGATCTCTATTTTTGAAGAAAGTATGGATACATTTATCAATACCGTAAAGGATCGCCTAAAAAATCTGAAAGACCCTGTCGAAAAATTTAAGCTTTTTATCGAACACCATCTGCAATTAGTGCAAGAAAACCAAGATACGGCACAGGTTTTACAGATTGAGCTTCGTCAGTCTTCAAAGTTTATGAAAGAATACGCGGCGACAAAATTTAAAGATTATCTCGATATTATTTCGTCCATTCTTGAAGAAGGACAAAAAGCAAACCTGTTTTTAAAAGAAATAAATCCGAGTATTGTGAAACGAGCCATTTTCGGAGCAATTGATGAAATGGCACTTGATTGGGTTTTACTTAAAAAGAAAAAATATTCTCTCCAAGAAGTGTCAGAGCAAGTCTGCCGACTTTTTATTGGAGGATTGAAAAAGGAGCCTGCATGAAGATTGCTGTACTTTTAAAACAAGTTCCCGATACAGAAACTAAAATCCGTATCAAAGGGGATAAAAGTGGAATCGAAACCGATGGGATTAAATATATTTTAAGTCCTTATTGTGAATTTGCTGTTGAAGAAGGCATTAAAACCAAAGAGAAAAATCCAGGATCTGAATTGACGGTGATTACTGTTGGTCCTGCGCGTGCGGTCGATGCACTTCGCACTGCCTTAGCGATGGGCGCGGATAAAGCCATCCATGTAGATGATGAAGGTCAAGCCTTAGATAGTTATTTAACCGGAAAAATTTTAGCGAAGGTTATTCAAGATAATGGCTTTGATCTTGTTTTCTCAGGCAAGCAAGCCATTGATCAAGACTCAGGGCAAGTCACTCAAAATATTGCGGAGTTTTTAAACTGGCCCCAAGTAATGATTATTGAGAAAATAGAATTAAATGGAAACACAGCCAGTGTTACGCGCCGTGTAAGTGGCGGGGCAAAAGAAGTCTATGATGTGGCGCTTCCTGGAATTTTTGGATGTGAAAAGGGCTTAAATACACCCCGTTATGCTTCTCTTCCCGGCATCATGAAAGCAAAGAGTAAACCCGTTCAACAATTGAAGGCTTCAGCCCTTAAAGGCGACTCAAATGCCAAAGTAGTTTATGGTAACTTTAGATTACCTCCCGAAAAGCCTCCCGGAAAAATAATTCCCGGCGAACCCGAAGCGGCGGCGAAAGAGCTTGTACGCTTACTTCGTGAAGAGGCAAAGGTCATTTAATAATAGGTCCGTATAAGTCCTATAAGACTTATAACAAAGGAGTAAAATTTATGGGGAACGTTTTAATTTTTGCAGAACATCAAGATGGAAAAGTAAAAAAATCAGCTTTTGAATTAGTGAGTAAAGGTGCTGAACTTGCTTCTAAAATTGGAGGCCAAGTTGAAGCCGTATTGGTGGGAAATATTTCGGAGGCCGCTACGCAAGATTTAGCCCAATACGGAGCTAAAAAGATTTATATTTTAGAAAATGCGGCGTTTGAGAAATATAATACTTTAGCCTATGTCAAAGGGCTTGCCGATCTAGTGAAACAACTTCAACCCGAAATCTTGATTGCTTCTGCTTCTGCCGCCGCAAAAGATTTTTTTCCACGATTAGCTGCGCGCTTAGATACAGGGCTTGCTTCAGATTCCGTAGCTTTAGAAATCGATACGGATGGTAAGCTGATCGCGACCCATCCTATTTATTCAGGCAAAGCCTTGGCTGATATTAAGATCCCTAATTCTAAGCCGCAAATGGCTCTGGTTCGCGCGAATTCTTTAGGTGCAGGCACTCCCCAAGGCGGCGCTCAGGCTGAAGTTATGAAAATTGCAGCCGATGTAGGGGAATTGAAAGCCCCCATGAAGGATCTGGTAAAAGGAGCTTCGAATAAGGCCGATTTGACTGAAGCTGAAATCATTGTTTCGGGAGGTCGTGCCATGAAAGCCTCCGAGAATTTTAAGATTTTGCAAGAATTAGCAGACGTAATTGGTGCAACGGTTGGAGCCTCCCGTGCAGCGGTTGATTCTGGCTTTGCCCCTCACGATATGCAAGTAGGCCAAACCGGCAAGGTAGTGAACCCTAAACTTTATATCGCGTGCGGAATTTCGGGCGCTATTCAGCATTTAGCGGGAATGAGAACTTCAAAGGTAATTGTAGCGATTAATAAAGATCCTGAAGCCCCTCTATTTTCAAAAGCCGATTATGGTATCGTGGGCGATCTGTTCCAGGTGGTGCCGCTTTTAACTCAGGAGTTCAAAAAAATACTTCATGAATAGGGAGATATTATTTGCATTTCTCCCAAGCGCCATTTCCCTTTGTTTTTAAAATGACAGCACTCCAATGGAGAGGGGTATAAAACCCTTCTCCATTTTTTTTGAGATAAAAGGTTCCTTCATCTCCGGTGTGAAGCGTCGCTCCTTGATCTCCCACGCAGTTCGATTTGGAATAATCATTGTGATAAAACTCCACGCTGATTTTCTCACCGACTTTCGCCGTTCCTTTGAGCACCGCTGAAATTTTCAAAGTAGTTTTATAATCAAATTGATCAAAGCATTTATTGCTTTCTGTTTTTTTCAAACACTTAACAGGCATGTCGATTTTGCCTTCTACAATGAGATCGGCATTTTCTTTTAAAGCATCGGGTGAGAGGGGAGGTGTTAAAGCCCAAACGCTGGTGGAGTGAAAAAGAAACAGTATTAAAAATAATTTCAATTTTTTCATAGCACTCTCCTTTGAAAAGTTTACAATATTTCCCATACTTCATTTTTAATAAAAAGGGGAGGCTTATGAAAATCAATCATTATGGGTGGTGGATTTTTTTAAGGGGCTTGTGTGCCTTTGTTTTTGGGCTCATCGCCTTATTCTGGCCGGGCGTAACACTCGAGGTTTTGGTTATTTGGTTTGGTGCCTATGTTTTACTTGATGGAAGCATTGGAATTATTTCGGCTTACCAAGCCGCCAAGCATCATGAAAAATGGTGGCTACTTCTTTTAGATGGAATCGCCGGAATAGCGTTAGGCGTCATGACCTTCATTTGGCCTGTTACGACGGCTTGGATCTTGGTCACATTTATCGCCGCTTGGGCCTTGGTCACCGGCATTTTAGAATTAGCTGCGGCTTTCACTTCTTCGTGGCCAAGTTCTGGCAAATGGTTTCTTGCGTTAGGAGGCCTGGCTTCGATTATATTGGGCGGACTCATGTTGGCAAATCCAGTGGGCGGAGCTTTAGCGATCGTCTTTTTAATCGGAATTTACGCGAGTGTTTTTGGAATCTTGATTATGGCGATGGGCTGGAACCTGAGAAACACGGGAGTAGACATCGTAGCGTAATCCCCGCTTAATCTAAGAGAGTGAGCCAAGAAAATAATCAAAAGAGGAGGTTTATGAAAATCAATCATTATGGAGGGTGGTTTTCTTTAAGGGGGTTGTGTTCCTTTATTTTTGGGCTGCTTGCTTTGTTTTGGCCTGGGTTTAATTTAGGAAATTTTCTTTTCTGCTTGGCGGCCTATATTTTGATTGATGGACTTATAGCAATTATTGCTTCTTACCAGTCGGCGAAGCATCCTAAAAAATGGTGGCTCCTATTATTAGATGGGGTTGTGGGAGTTGTGCTCGGTATGATGACTTTTGTTTGGCTTGTGAATAACGGTTGGATTCTTATCCTCTCGATTGGAGCGTGGGCTTTAGTGACTGGTATTTTAGAGTTAGCAGCGGCTTTCACCTCTTCGTGGCCAAATGCGGCGAAATGGCTCTTCGCCTTGGCAGGACTTAGCTCGGTTATTCTCGGTGGGTTTACGCTGAGCGACCCGATGAAAAGCGCTTACGGTCTCGTCTTTGTCATTGGAATTTATGCGAGTGTTTTTGGAATTTTCATTATGGCCACGGGATGGAGCTTGAGAAACACGCAGACCAGTGCGAAAACCGTTTAATTATTATAATGCAGGATGCTTTCCCCCTTTGAAAAAGGGGGATTGAGGGGGATTTTTACTAAAGGTGCTGACCTCCCTTTTTCAAAGGGAGGAAAATCTTACTACAACGCCTCCGCTACGATCTCGGCAATATCTTTAATCTGAATATCCACTTGTTTATCGCGCGTAGCATCGGTGATCATCACTTTACAGAAAGGGCAGGCCGAGGCAATGGTTTGAGGGGCCACGGTTTGCAGATCTTCCAAACGCTTGTGATTGACACGAGTGCCAATTTTTTCTTCCATCCACATGCGTCCACCGCCCGCGCCGCAGCAACGGCCAGTTTCTTTAGAAAGTTCCACCTCTTTATATTCCACGCCCGGAATCGCCTCTAAAATTTTGCGAGGAGCATCATAGATATTGTTATAACGACCGAGATAACAGGAATCATGATAGGTAAGTTTTTCATCCAGATTTTTAACGGGTTTAATCCGGCCATCGGCTATGAGTCCGGCGATGTAATCGGTATGGTGCATTACCGTATAATTTCCACCAAACTGGGGGTATTCATTTTTGATCGTATTAAAACAATGAGGACATTGAGCGAGAACAGTCTTGAATTTGTATTTACCCATCGTTTC
>CAYWGE010000163.1:0-4679 GCA_964457215.1 uncultured Pseudomonadota bacterium | reverse complement strand
ATGGGGTGGTTTTTCCGGCCCATTTGTTAGATACACGGGATGCGACAAATGATGCCAAATATCTGCGATTGCTGGCGGCAGTGATGGGATTTGATGAAATTGAGCGATATTTTAATACGACTGAGACGGATGAAGAGACCGCTAAACGTCTTAAGAAGACGAAACGTCGAAAAGAAGATTCTTCAGAGCAAGAAAATAATCCTTCCGACCAAGACCCCGAACCCGATTCTGAATAATTTTAAGATGGACAGAGACGGAATCGAACCGCCGACGCCAGCCTTTTCAGGGCTGCGCTCTACCGACTGAGCTATCTGTCCGTTAGATCGGGGGGCTAGTAAACCAACCCCCCGCACCCTGTTTTTGTTCACTTATCCGCCTCAGGCGGATTCGTTCACGATAAGCCTATTAAAAACCTCTTATGCACCTTCATCGATGAAGTCTACTCTCAAAAACTACCTAAGTTATCTTAATTTCTAAGAGTTTTTTTAAAGCAAAGTGGGAGCCTTATAAGGGAATCGGGGTTGAAGTGTCAAACCTAAATTGAAATCACGCAACTTTTTGCAATTATTGACGATAATTGAAAAGGGTCTGTAGAAACTTGACACGGGGCGTTGTTAACGTTGACGAAAAGAGTAAAAATGTGTTATAAGGGCAAGCCCTTTGACCAAAAAAACTTCTAATCCGTAGGAGGACTACCTTATGGCAAAAGCCACCGTAAAAGCCGAAAGAAACCGAGAAAAACTTCCCTTTAAAGTTGGCGATAAGGCTGTCTATCCTGCTCATGGCGTGGGTGAAGTAAAAAGTATTGAGAGCCGAGAAATCTTAGGGAGCAAGCAAACTTTTTATGTCCTCCAAATTTTAGATAGCGGTATGAAAATCATGGTTCCTACCACAAACGTGAATACCGTGGGTTTGCGTGAAATCATTGCAGAATCAGAAGCCGAAGACGTTTACTCTATTTTAAAAGAACGCGATGTAAAGATCGATAATCAAACCTGGAATCGTCGTTATCGTGAATACATGGATAAAATTAAAACAGGTTCTATCTACGAAATCGCTGAAGTTTTGCGGGATCTCTCTATTCTTCGTTTTGAAAAAGAGCTCTCTTTCGGTGAACGTAAAATGTTAGATACAGCAAAAAATCTACTGATTAAAGAACTTGCGATTTGTGAAGAACGCGATGAAGAAGAGATTGAAGAAGAAATCACCGAGATTTTTAAATCGCTCTAATTTAAAACCTTTCCGATAAGGTTAGTAAAAGCCCTCCCTTTTTGGGAGGGCTTTTTTTTAAGATGAAAACAGCGGCTATTATTGTGGCGGGAGGTTCTGGTACTCGGGTGGGAGGCACGACTCCCAAACAGTTTCTCCCATTATTAGGTAAGCCTCTCCTTCTGCACACCCTGGAGCGTTTTCAGAAATCCAAAGTGATTGATTCTATTACCTTAGTGTTACCTGCAGAATGGTTGAATGATTTTCAAACGAACATTTTAAAAGACATCAAATTCTCGAAATTGAAAAAACTTGTTGCCGGAGGAAAAACTCGGCAAGATTCTACTCGGCTTGGTTTTTTAAGCTTAGAGTCTCAAACAGAATTAGTGCTTGTCCATGATGGCGCGCGCCCTTTGGTTTCGTTTTTAACCATCGAGCGTTGTGTGGAAGTCGCTAAAGAACAGGGCGCGGCAATTGCCGCTTTTGCCGCCAGTGATACGGTAAAAGAGGTGGATGCAAATCAACAGATACAAAATACGCCGGACCGAAGAAAACTTTACCTTGCTCAAACACCCCAAGTGGTTCGTTATGATTGGCTAAAACTGGCTTTAGAAAAGGCAGACAAAGAAAATTTTCAAGGAACCGATGAAGCTTCTTTAGTGGAATATTTAGGATATCCGGTGAAGGTAGTGGAAAGTCCTAAAAATAATATTAAAGTCACTCATCCAGAAGATTTTGAATTAGCAGAATTTTTGATGAAAAGTCAGAGGGGAGAAATAGAATGAGAGTTGGAATAGGTTACGATGTTCACCCTCTGGTGGAGGGGCGAAAGTTAATCTTAGGTGGGGTCGAAATCCCTTTTGAAAAAGGGTTAAAAGGTCATTCGGATGCCGATGCGCTGCTTCATGCGATTGGAGATGCCTTATTGGGTGCTCTAGCTTTAGGAGATTTAGGGAAACATTTTCCTGATACAGATCCTCGTTTTAAGGGTATATCCAGCCTAAAGCTTTTAGAAGAAATCGGTAAGAAAATTGAAGAACACCATTACGAGGTAGTAAACATTGATAGTATTATTATTGCTGAAAAACCCAAGCTTGCTGCTTTTATCCCCCAAATGATTCAAAATATCGAAGAATGTTTAAAGCTTAAACCTTCCTCAGTTAGTGTAAAAGCCACGCGCGAAGAGGGGTTGGGATTTACCGGAAAAGGAGAAGGGATGGCTGCAAAGGCCGTGGTGCTTTTACAAAAAAAATAGAGTAAGAATTCAAAATAATGTTCTAAACAGATTTTTCATGAGGAGATTTTATGGCTGAGCTTCAAGTTCGTTTTGTGCTTCCTGCTGCTGGAAATATTACCGTGATCGATTTACGAGTCGCTTTATTTAATGCCTTATTTGCGGGTAAACATCAGGCTAAGTTTTTTCTGCGAGCCGAAAATTCGGAGTCTTTGAGCGAAGAGAATCTAAAAAAAGTTTTAGACGATTTAGAAAGTTTAGGTTTTTCTTGGGTAAAGCAGGGGGAAAATGCACCGAGCCTTTCGCAAATCGACTTTGCAAGAAGGCTTTGCCAAGAAGCCCTTAAAAAACTCATCCAAGAAAATAAAGCTTATCCTTGTTATTGTAGCCATGAAAAACTAGAAGAAGAAAGAAGACGTTTTTTGGCCCAGGGCCGCCCTGTGCGGTATGTGGGAACTTGTCGTGCTCTAAGTGCAGAGCAGCGTGCTGAGTTTGAATCTCAAGGGCAAGTGCCCGTGTATCGCTTAAAAGTAGATCGCCAAATTGTTAGGGTAAAAGACATCATTCAAGGGGATTTAAATTTCGATACCGAAAACATGGGTGATTTTATTTTAGCGAAGCACGATGGTTCGTTTACACAAAGTTTTGCTTCGGCTCTTGAAGATCATTCCCAACAAATTTCCCACGTGATCCGAAGCGAAGAGCAGATCCAGAATACTCCTCAACAAATTTTGATTTTAAGAATGTTGGGATATGAAATCCCGAATTATGCGCATGTGCCGTTGTTGTTGGGTTCTGATAAGACCCTTCTTTCCAAAAAGAGTGGAATCCCCACTTTGTCTTTTTTAAGAGAGACGGGGTATCTGCCCCAAACGATCGTTCATTACTTCTCTTTGCTCGGGCTAACCACTCCCCATCCCCGTGGAGCGGTAGGGTGGGAAGAATTAATCAAGCGTTTTTCATTGGAGAAAATCAGCCGTACTTCTCCCACATTAGAGTGGGATAAATTAAAAGCCCTTAATTTATATTACTTACGTGAAATGTCTTTTGAAGATTTTTATTTGCAGGCTTCTCAGAAGGTGAAAGATTTTGATAAACTCAAATCTAAGAAATCAGAAGCCTGGATGCAGGAAGCTTTAAGTATCTATCAAAATTTATGTCCTACTTTTTTGGATCTTGAGAGAGTCTTGAAAATTATTTTAGAACCCTTGCCTCCCTTAGAGGAAACTTTAAAAAAACATCTGGCGATGAAAGATGCTGGGAAACTCCTTAAGATTGCACGAGAAGATATCGTGAGTTTAGAACCCTTTGAACGGGAGAGTTTGAAGGAAAATTTTGAGAAATTAAAAGAGAAAATAAAAAGTAAAAATATTAACTATCTTGCCCCTCTACGAGTGGCTCTAACCGGAGAAGGAAGCGGTTTAGATTTATCCCTATATGCTTTCTTAATGGGTAAAGAAGAGGCGCTTAGAAGAATCGATTATGCCCTTGCGACTGTACAACACCTTAAAGCGAGCTAAAGAAGCATTTGTCCCCCAAGAAGCGGGCAAAGTGCGGATGTATGTGTGTGGTGTGACTGTTTACGATAAGTGCCACATGGGGCATGCTCGCGCCAATATTGCTTTTGATGTTATCTATCGCTATTTCCAGTATTTAAATTTTAAAGTAACCTTTGTTCGTAATTTTACGGATATCGACGATAAAATTATTAAGCGCTCTCAAGAATTAAATATTCCTTGGAAAGAACTCACCGAAAAATATATCGCAGAATTTGAACAAGATATGAGAGCTTTGGCTTGTCTTAAAGTAAGTCATGAACCCAAAGCAACTGATCATATTGCTGAAATGATTCAGCTCATTACCCAACTCATCCAAAAAAATATGGCTTATCAAGCCGGTGGAGATGTTTTTTACAGAGTTAGAAATTTTGCGGAATATGGAAAGCTTTCTGGGAAAAATATTGAAGAACTAGAAACAGGGGCACGAGTGGAAGTAAATGAAGAGAAAAAAGATCCGCTTGATTTTGCCCTTTGGAAAGCCGCAAAAGCTGGGGAGCCTTCCTGGGATTCGCCGTGGGGTAAAGGTCGCCCGGGATGGCACATTGAATGCTCGGCCATGAGCGAAAAATATTTGGGAGAATGTTTTGATATTCATGGAGGAGGGCGCGATCTTATTTTTCCGCATCATGAAAATGAAATTGCTCAATCTGAAGGAGCTAGTGGAAAACAGTTTGTGA
>CAYWGE010000162.1:0-4710 GCA_964457215.1 uncultured Pseudomonadota bacterium | reverse complement strand
CGGCTGTAATCCCGAAATATTGGAGTGTCATCCTTTTATTTACCTTTTTAGTAGTTATAGGAAAAATTGGCGGAGTTGCACTTGGCGCTTTTCTTACCGGCTATAGTCCGCGGTTATCAATCAAATCTGGAATGAGCATGGCTCAGATTGGGGAATTTTCTTTTATTATTGCCGGAGTTGGTTTGGCCAACGAGGCAACGCGCGAGTTTTTGTACCCCATTGCGGTGACAGTTTCAGCCATTACGACTTTACTCACGCCTTGGCTGATTCGCATTTCAGGGCCGGTGGCTAATTTTGTGGATAATCATTTGCCTAGTTCACTGCAGACTTTCACTTCACTGTATGGGTCTTGGATTCAAAAAATAAAACAAAATCGTGTGAATAAACATAGCGCCATCCGTCGTTTATTTGTGGTCTTGGCGCTCGACTGTACATTAATAGTGGGTTTGATTATCAGTTTCTCCATTTTTAGACCAAAATTCACCAGTTTTCTTGCCGATTGGGTTACAGTTCCAACCCCTCTGCTAAATCTCCTTGTACTTGCGTTAGCAGGTATTTGCATATTTCCTTTTTTATTTGGAATGATTCAGTCTGCTCGCAAGCTAGGGTTTGTATTGGCCAGCGGCGTTATTCCGGTGACCGAAAAAGGCAAGCTGGATTTGGGAGCAGCTCCCAGGCGTGCTTTAGTGGTGAGTCTTCAATTGGTCATCATCTTAATTATAGGCAGCACTTTACTTGCTATTCTTCAGCCATTCATTCCTCTTCTCTATAGTGGAACTTTTGGGATTATTTTAATTTTTTTGGGGATTGCATTTTGGAGAGGGGCAGAAAACCTTCAAGGACATGTAAAGTCGGGAGCAGAAGTGGTGCTTGAAGCCTTAAGTCCCCAAGAACATACTCCAGAATCTCGACCTTTATCTTTAAGTCAACTCCTGCCCGGAATCGGAGAAATTATTCCCATTTCTCTTGGGGCTGAAAGTCCAGTGCTTGGAAAAACATTGGCGGAACTTGATTTGAGAGGGCTGACGGGAGTGAGTGTGATTGCAATTATTCGCGATGGGCAAAAAGGTTTAGTAGTACCCACAGGTAAAGAACGCCTTCAAGCTAACGATCAATTAGCCTTGGTAGGAACCCCTGAAGATATTGAGACCTCTAAAAAAATGCTATTAAGAACAGAAGAAAATAAAGATTGAGAGTCGACTTAATAATAGGGATTAGCTCCCGAGGCATGGTCGGTTTGGTCAACTACCGCGACGATTTCAGGAACTTCCTCTTTAATTCGAAGTTCAATGCCATTGCGAAGAGTTGCTTGAGAACTGGCACAACCTTGACAGCCCCCACCCATTTTCAAATAAACCGTGTTGTCTTTAAGCGCGACTAATTCTGCAAATCCACCATGAGAAGCAATGGCGGGGTTGATTTCAGAATTTAAAAGATCCACAATTTTTTTAACTTTAGGATCGGCTAGATCAAGCTTACTGGTTTGGGTTTCTTTCTTTTGTTCCGAAGTTTCCACTTTAAAACCGCGAGTCCAGCTAGTTTCTAAAAAATCGACCATGGCATTTTCAAGACTGGCTTCGAGTTCTTTGGCGTAGACTACATTGAAGGTTCCTAAGCTCACGACATGATCTAAGGGTGAAGTGGATTCGATCGGATCGAGCGAGAAACCAAAATCTTGAGGCCCGCGGGAACGGATGCGAAGAGCCCAAGCCTTTGGATCTTTATCTTGCAGAAAAAATAGGGCACGTTCTTTTGCTTTTTCAGTAAATTGAATCATAAGACTCCTTCATAATCTTTTGTTAGATTTTCTATCAAGTATTCAAAAATAGCGCAATAAGCCTCTCATACTCCTATTAACTTAACTTCATTATAACACATTTTAAATATTTAGACTCCGGAAAACCCAGTAACAGAGGATGATCGGGCCCTTGAGAGCGCACGCTTAAAACTTGGACTTTTCGTTTCGCATCGAGAGATGCCTCATGAAGAGTGTTTAAAAATTCCTCTTCTGAAAGATGATGACTGCACGAAGAGGTGATTAAAATCCCGTCTTTCTCTAGCAAGTGCATGGCACGTAAGTTAATTTCTTTATAACCTCGCAGGGCTTGAGAAAGTTGAGAGCGTGATTTGACGAATGCAGGAGGATCAAGATTGATCAAATCAAATTTTTCTTTTCGCTGACTTGCTTCTTTTAAATAATCAAATACATTTGCTTGTTGCACTTCAATATTATTGAGTTGATTGAACTCTGCATTTTTTTGAATCTGCAAACAAGCCCATTCACTTTGCTCAATTGCCAAGACTTCTTGGGCGTGTGCCGCAAAGGCACAAGTGAAAAAACCTAAATAGGCACACGCGTCTAATATTCTCTTTTTGTCCTTTGCAAGGGGAGCCGCCCAAAGACGATTGTCGCGTTGGTCTAAAAAAGCTCCTGTTTTTTGTCCGCGGAGAAGATCTATTTGAAAAGATAAATTCCCTTCTCGAATTTCAACTTCTGCAGAACTATTGCCTAAAAGGATTTGAGCACTTTGGGGCAGATTTTCAAGATTTCTCACGCTCACGTCATTGCGTTCAACTAATAATTTAGGTGAGAAATGTTTTTGAATAAGTTGAAGTAAAGTCTCTCGAATAGTTTCTAATCCTGCGCTTAAAATTTGAAAAGAATAAGCATCCGCATAACGATCTAAAACGAAAGAGGGAATCAAGTCAGCTTCTCCAAAAACCACACGATACGCATTAGAATCAATATTTAAACTCTCGCGGAGCGCTTTAGCGCGTAAAAGTCTTTCTTCCCAAAAATTCTCATCGATTATTTTGTTTTCGGTGCAAAGGATACGAAGGGCAATTTGAGAACTGGGGCTGTAGAGGGCTTTGGCTAAGAATTTCCCTTTAGGATCCTGAACCGTCACCACGCCAGCAAGGGCCTCTTGGCTTTGAAGATCCGAGCGAAATATCCAAGGGTGACCCTTTAGAAGTCGTTTTTTACCTTTTTCATTGATCTGAATAACTGGATCCATAAATCTTTTACCGATTACCGATGGGGTTTCCAAAGGGGAGAAACGGAGCTCTCCCCTTTGGGTCAAGCCGCGGACTTTATGTCCGGGGCGCGAAGTCTAATGGATTCCTTTGACAGAGGCAGAGTCTCTTCAGTATGTATATCTTCTGTATGAATCCTTCTCTCCAACGCATTCAAGAGAGCTCGGCCTATCTGAAAGAGCGTCTGGGCGCAATCCCTAAAGTGGCCATTGTTTTAGGCTCAGGGTTAGGCCTATCTTATTTAAAGAAAAATTCTCTTCAGCAAATTGCCTATCAGGAGATTCCTCATTTTCATTCACCAACGGTACCTGGGCACGCCGGCATTCTCCATCGCACCTCCAAAGCTTTAATTCTTCAAGGGCGCTTTCATTATTATGAAGGGTGTAGCCCCGAAGAAGTCGTTTTTCCGATTCGTGTCTTAAAACTTTTAGGCATCGAGACATTGATTTTGACAAACGCCTCAGGTGCTCTGAATGCCCGTTACCGGGTGGGTGATTTGGTTTTGGCAAGTGATCATTTGAATTTAACTGGCTTTAACCCGTTGTGCGGACCCAATTTAGATTTAGGGCCGCGTTTTCCAAACTTGATGGATGCCTATTCCCCCCGGCTTCGTAGCTTACTCAAAAAAGCCGCTCGTTCACAAAAAATTATCTTGAAAGAGGGGGTGTATACCGGAATTACCGGGCCTTCTTACGAAACTCCTGCCGAAGTAAAAATGTATCGCAAATTAGGTGGAGATCTTATAGGAATGTCCACCGTACCTGAAGTGATTGCCGCAGTTCATGCAGGCTTAGAAGTGGCTGTTCTCTCAATTGTGACCAATGTCTTATCTTCTCCTCGAAAAAATACTTTAAGTCATGAGCTCGTTTTGCAGAATGCCCAAAAAACAGATCAAAAATTATGCGAAGTATTGGAGGCCTCTTTGTGCAGCCTCTGATTCTAGCCACTCGTGCCTCAACTTTGGCCCTTACCCAGGCAAATTTAGTGAAAGTATTGCTTGAAGATTTTCACCCAGGATTAAAAATCCAAGTTCTGCCTCTCACTACCACCGGTGACCGTATTCAAGATCGTACGTTGCGTGCGGTAGGTGGCAAAGGACTTTTCGTGAAAGAAATCGAAGAAGCGCTTCTTTCAAAAAAAGCCGATTTTGCCGTTCATAGTTTAAAAGACGTACCTGCAAAAATTCCGGATGGTTTAAAAGTAGGCGTAATTCTTGAACGTGAAAATCCATCAGATGCTCTCATAAGTTTAGGTGGGCTTTCGCTGGAAAAACTTTCTTTGAATGCAAAACTTGGTACCAGTTCTCTGCGTCGCAAAATCCAGATTCTTCAAAAAAGACCTGATCTTCAAATTTTAGAACTACGGGGAAATATCGACACACGGCTTAAAAAATTAAAAGATGGCCAATTTGATGCGATTGTCTTGGCTTACGCCGGTTTAAAGCGTCTGAGCCTAGAATCTCAAATTTCTGAAACCCTCACTTTTATCGCCGCGCCGGGGCAAGGAGCTTTGGCGTTAGAATACCGCTCCGACGATTATTACACTGAAAATTTATTAAAGACTCTTCATCATGCCGAAACTGCCCTTTGTGTCAAAGCGGAGCGCTTGATTTTAGAAGAATTTGAAGGAAACTGTGAACTGCCGTTAGGGGCCCAGGCTTTTATAAAGGATGAA
>CAYWGE010000161.1:295-4810 GCA_964457215.1 uncultured Pseudomonadota bacterium | reverse complement strand
ATTTCGATTGAATATTTTTTGCTGCTAGTCGTTTTTTATATTTCCGTCAACAGAATCCTGTACCTCTTTTAAAAAATTCTCTCTTTATTTACCCAAAAAAATTCAATAGGGTCTTGATATGGTCGGCTTCGATAAACATATATTTATATGCACCAATAAAAGACCTGAGGGAGATCCCCGCGGTTGCTGTTCTTCTAAAGGCTCTGAAATAATTCGGGATTTCTTCAAAGAAGAGATAAAAAAATTAGGTTTAAAAGGTAGAGTTCGGGCAAATGCTTCAGGCTGTATTGATCAATGTTCTCAAGGGCCAGCCGTAGTGATCTACCCCGAAGGGGTTTGGTATCGTGTTCCTTCGGTAACGGATGCTCGAGAAATTGTAGAAAGTCATATAAAAAAAGGAATTGTTGTTGAAAGACTTTTAATGAAGTAAAGACGCAACTTTAGAAAAAAATTGCCGATAAATTTAGTAAATCAATTATAATAGACTTGTTGCAAAGACCATTCGGAGCACACTGGCTGGAAGGTAAAAGGTTGGGGCCACAAATGGGATATGCAAGAAATCTAATCCTATAGGAGGGATGTATGTCGCGTGTATTATTTGCAATCGTATTAAGTTTAACCCTTTTTGGAGCAGGCTTTCAGGCTAAACCTGTATTCGCTGCCAAAAAGAAAGTGGCCAAAAAAGCTCCCAAAACCGATGTAGCGTGGGAACGTAAAAAGAAACTCTTAGGCCTTACTTCTGAATTTCCGACTTACTATGCCGCTAAGAATCCCAACTTTTACGTACGCGGTGCGCTGGTTGAGTATAAACAAATTCCCAATAGTAAAGAATGGGAACTCTTAGTTCTACCTCTAGAAGTTTTAAACAACCCCAATCACTATGTGACCCTTGACCATTATAAAACTGGTCTTCCTATTAAGCTTGAACTCAGCTCTGCCGAAGCCCGCCAACTTAAAAAAGGGGCAGTCATTGAATATAATTTCTACACTAAAGAAATTCCAGGTGAACAACAAGGTCACGCCCGTTTAATTCAAGAAGAGATTCACTCTGAATTTAAACCCTATGATACTTCTCCCGTCGCTTATCTCAGCAAGACAGATCTAGAACCCGAGCAAAAACTCAACGCAATTAAAGGTTGCTTGCTCTACGCCGGAAATATTCAAAAGGACGAAGCAACTCAAAGCTCTGTGGCAAAACTGAGTACCGATAAGAATACAGAACTTTCCAGCGAAGCTAAAAAACTCAATGAAAAGTTATTTGGAAAATAATTCGAAGTCGAGCATGCTGATCCGTCTTTGGCGGATCAGCCTCTGATCGCTGATTTAGATTCAAATTAATTTTTTGTAAGTTTTTATTATTCATGGCAGTCTCAAATGAAGAATGAAATCCTATCTCGATCTCTTAAGACATATTCTTGAAAACGGTGAAAAACGCGAAGATCGCACAGGCACTGGAACTCTGAGCGTATTCGGTTATCAAATGCGCTTTGATCTTTCGCAAGGCTTTCCGTTGGTCACTACCAAAAAATGTCATTTACGCTCTATCATTCACGAGCTGCTTTGGTTTTTGAAGGGTGAGAGTAACATTTCTTATTTAAAAGAAAATAAGGTGACCATTTGGGATGAATGGGCAGATGAACAGGGAAACTTAGGCCCTGTCTACGGCCACCAGTGGCGACATTGGAATTCAGCTCAAGGTGAAATAGATCAAATTTCGCAACTGATTGAGCAAATCAAAAAAAATCCTAGCTCGCGCCGACATATAGTAAGCGCCTGGAATGTAGCAGACATCGATAAAATGGCACTCCCCCCTTGCCATGCTCTTTTTCAATTTTACGTACACACCGATAACAGACTTTCTTGTCAACTTTATCAGCGCAGTGCAGATGTTTTCTTAGGCGTTCCTTTCAATATTGCGAGCTACGCGCTACTCACACTGATGGTCGCTCAAGTTTGCTCCTTGAAACCTGGTTTTTTCATTCATACTTTAGGAGACGCACATTTATATCTGAATCACATTGAGCAAGCAAAACTGCAACTCACGCGCGAACCCCGATCATTACCGCAGATAAAACTCAATCCACAGGTAAAATCCATTTTTGAATTTACCTATAACGATTTCACTTTAGAAGCTTACGAGCCCCATCCTGCAATTGCTGCCCCTATTGCCGTTTAAGAGGTTGATAGACCATGATTGTTTCGATCATCGCTGCTTTAACCAAAAATCGAATTATCGGAAAGCAGGGGAAAATTCCTTGGCATCTCCCTGAAGATATGGCCCATTTCAAAAATACGACGATGGGGCATTCCATTATCATGGGACGCAAAACTTTTGATTCTCTGGGTAAACCGCTCTCTGGACGTAAAAATATTGTCATCACCCACAATGCTTCTTGGAAACAGGAGGGAGTTCAGACCGCAAATTCTCTCGAACAAGCGCTTTCCTTTTGCCAAAATGAAAAAGAAGTTTTTATAATCGGTGGTGCTGAAATTTATACACAAGCTTATTCTCGCGCCGATCGATTAATTTTCACTTTTATTGAAGAGGATTTTGAAGGAGATACTTTTTTTCCGAATTTTCCCTTCGAAAAAGACTTCAAAATTGTTTCTGAAAGTCGCATACTTTTTTCGCTCAAAGAAAATCTTCCCTATCGTTTTGTGACGATGGAAAGAAAAACAATCAAGGAGAACTTATGAAACCCGTTAATTTTCTTTTTTTTCTGGTCCTGCTCGCCATCAGTGAAACGATCGCTCTAGGCGTTTACAATATCATTCATCCGGTTTTAGGAACCTTAACGGGCATCGGCGCCTTCTTTTTTTCTTGGTTAATTGCCATCGCCATCAAGATTGTCGATCAATGGGAACAAATTATCATTCTTAGGCTTGGGAAACTCATGGGCGTAAAAGGGCCTGGCATCCGCTTAGTGGTTCCTATTATCGATCGCGCTATTTTTGTAGATAACCGAATCCTCACCATGGATATCCCCAAACAACAAGTCATCACCAAAGACAATGTCCCGGTTTCGATTAACGGCGTGGTTTATTTTCGTGTGGTCAATCCCGCAGAGGCCATTACCAAGGTGCAAAACTTCTCTTTTGCCATGAGTCAATATGCCCAAGCCACTTTGCGAGACGTGATCGGCGGCATGACCTTAGATCAACTCCTGGCAGAACGTGAAAAAATCGGAAAAGAAATTGAAGAATCCGTTGAAAAAGCGAGCGCCACTTGGGGGCTGGAAGTCAGCAATATTAAAATTCAAGATATCGATATGCCCGAAGAACTGAAGAAAATGATGAGTCGACAAGCCTCGGCCGAACGCGAAAAGCGTGCGACTATCACCAAAGCCGAAGGCGATAAAGAAGCCGCCTTTAATCTGGCCGCTGCCGCAACCACCATGGCCACTAGCCCTGGAGCGATGCAACTTCGCACACTTCAAACCATTGATGGGTTAGGGCCCACCGCTTCAAATACGGTGGTATTGGCGGTTCCTATTGAAATTATGGAGGCAGCAAAGGCTGTTTCAAAGATGAAGACGGCGAATTAAGTTTACCTCACACTCAACCACTTATTCGCAATCTGAGTCGCCCAGTGACGCAGCGTGGGCAAGTATTTGGGCGCTTTTTCCAAGATAAGCTCAGCAGAAAGCCCGGCTTGCACAATTTCTTCACGGCCTTTATCCACCCAATTGAGAATCATGGGGTCGGTCATTTCGCAGTGGAATTGCAGGCCATAGACTCGGTCGGTATATTTGAAGGCTTGATTTGCGCAGAGCTCCGATTTCGCGAGGTGAATGGATCCACTTGGTAAAGCAAAAGTTTCTCCATGCCATTGAAACATCATCATGGGCCCGCTTAAGCCCCCAAAAACTTCATCTTTACTCGCAGAAATGCCTAAGTGAATCGGATACCAGCCAATTTCTTTTTGAGCTAATCGAGTGATCTTTGCGCCCAGCGCTTTTGCAATCAATTGAGACCCCAAGCAAACCCCTAAAATAGGGAGTTTGAGCTGGATGGCTTGATTAATCATTTTGAGTTCATCTTGAATAAAAGGAAGCGGATCATTCGCACTCATAGACCCGCCCAAAATCACAATTCCCCAATACTCGCAAAGCGCTTCGTCTAGAGGGACGGCGTCCCCCGCAAAAATTTTTTTGGTAATGACGTTTAAGCCCGGTTTATGGAATATTGGCTCCCAAGCTCCCAAACCTTCGTGAGCTTCGTGCTGCAAAACGAGAATATTTTTCATAAGGTCACCCGTGAAGAAATTAAATTTCGTTCCTCTCCTACTTGCCTGGTACCACAAACACAAGAGGGATCTTCCTTGGCGCAAAACAAAAGATCCTTATGCCATCTGGGTTTCCGAAATCATGTTGCAGCAAACGCAAGTCGCAACGGTGATTGATTATTACCACCGTTTTCTAAAACGCTTCCCCACGATTCAAAACTTGGCCCAAGCAAAAGAAGAAGAAGTTTTAGCGTTGTGGTCCGGCTTGGGTTATTACAGCCGCGCACGCA
>CAYWGE010000161.1:0-285 GCA_964457215.1 uncultured Pseudomonadota bacterium | reverse complement strand
CTTCGAAAAAAATCGTTCAAGACCATCACGGAAAATTTCCAGAAAATCCGAAAGATATTTTAGCACTCCCAGGAATTGGACGATACACGCTGGGCGCAATTGCGAGCATCGCGTTTGATCAAACACTTCCCTTAGTAGACGGAAATGTAATTCGGGTTTACGCCCGCCTCTTTGCACTCAAAGGTTCTCCATCGGATACAAAATTTGTGAGAAAGATTTGGGAGATTGCGGAAGAAATTATTTCCTCCCTTTCTCAAAGGGAGGTTAGGAGGGATTTCAAATTGA
>CAYWGE010000160.1:0-4812 GCA_964457215.1 uncultured Pseudomonadota bacterium | reverse complement strand
ACCAACTCTTGCGTAGCCGTCATGGAAGGTGGAGAACCCAAAATCATCCCTAACCAAGAAGGTGGAAACACAACCCCCTCGGTTGTCGCCTTTACCAAAGATGGGGAAATTTTGGTCGGGCAGGTCGCAAAACGCCAAGCCGTTACCAATCCTGAAAACACGGTTTATTCGGTAAAGCGCTTTATTGGCCGAAAATACGATGAAGTCTCTCAAGAAATGAAAATGGTCCCTTATAAAGTGGTAAAAGCACCGAACGGGGATGCTCAAATTGAGATTCAGGGCAAAAACTATTCTCCTCCTGAAATTTCAGCCCGGGTTTTGACTAAGTTAAAGCAAGCAGCAGAAGATTATTTGGGGGAAAAAGTAACAGAAGCAGTGATTACCGTTCCCGCTTACTTTAACGACTCTCAACGTCAGGCCACTAAAGACGCCGGTAAAATTGCTGGACTCGAAGTCAAACGAATTGTGAATGAACCCACGGCAGCAGCGCTAGCTTACGGTTTAGATAAGAAAAAAGATGAGCTCATTGCCGTTTACGATTTCGGTGGAGGAACTTTCGATATCTCCATTCTCGAAGTCGGTGAAAATGTCGTCGAAGTCGTTTCGACCAACGGGGATACTCATTTAGGTGGAGATAATATCGATCAAGTCTTGATTGATTATCTCATTGCTGAATTTAAAAAAGATCAAGGCTTAGATGTCAGTAAAGATCGCATGGCCTTGCAACGTTTGAAAGAAGCCGCTGAAAAGGCAAAAATCGAACTTTCGAGTGCCTTAGAAACCGAAATCAACCTTCCCTTTTTCTCGGTTGATGTCTCAGGTCCCAAACATTTCAACGTGAAGCTCACCCGTGCAAAACTCGAAGCGATCTGTGAAAGTATCATCTTAAAATCCTTTGAGCCGGTGAAAAAAGCCTTAGCTGACGCAAATAAGAAAACGAGTGATATCAATGAAGTGATTTTAGTCGGTGGACAAACCCGCATGCCGCGCATTCGCGAAGAAGTTAAAAAATTCTTCGGCAAAGAACCCCACATGGGTGTGAACCCTGATGAAGTCGTGGCCGCTGGTGCTGCCGTTCAAGCAGGCGTTTTAACGGGCGACGTGAAAGACATGTTACTCTTAGATGTCACGCCTCTTTCGCTTGGAATCGAAACTTTAGGTGGGGTCATGACTAAAATCATCGATCGAAACACCACGATTCCTACGAAAAAATCCCAAGTCTTCTCGACTGCGGCCGATAATCAAACCAGCGTCGAAGTTCACGTGCTGCAAGGTGAGCGCGAGATGGCCAAAGACAACCGCACGCTCGGGCGCTTTATTTTAGACGGAATCCCGTCAGCCCCGCGCGGAGTTCCTCAAGTCGAAGTAAGTTTTGATATCGATGCCAACGGCATTGTGCATGTGCATGCAAAAGACAAGGCGACCAATAAAGAACAACATATTACAATTACGGCCTCCAGCGGACTCTCGAAAGAAGAAATCGATAAGGCTGTAAAAGATGCTCAAGCACATGAAGCCGACGATAAAAAACGCCGCGAAGAAATTGAAATTAAAAATCAGGCAGACTCTTTAGTTTACGCCACGGAAAAAACCTTGAAAGAAAACGAAGGAAAAATTCCAGAAGTTGATCGTAAACCGATTGAAGAAGCCTTAGCCTCTTTAAAGAAAACCTTAGAATCCAATGGCAGTGGCGATGAAATGAAAAAAGGCATTGAGACTTTAACTCAAGCCTCCCATAAAATGGCAGAAGCTTTATATAAAGCGAGCGCTGCTTCAGCCACCCCTCCTTCGGAAGAAGCACCTAAAACCGAAGGTAGCGACACTCCTCCTAAAAAGGATGAGAATGTTGTGGATGCCGAATTTACAGAATCGAAAGATTAATTAAATTCTTTTCCCGTATTATTTAAAAGACGTGCGCCGTAAGGTTCACGTCTTTTTTATTTGGAGAAAGAGGCCGACTTCATTAAGTGAAAATATTCGATTTCTTGATGAAAATCGATTACCGAATATCTTAGATGATTCCCCATATTTGTGATGAACACTTCATCTTTCTGGCGAATTTTAAAAAGATAGCTCATTAAATCAAAACGTAGCTCTTGTTTGAGTTGTGAAAAGAAATGGATGAACAACGCTTCTTTTCCTTTTTCGTAAGGCATCGCAAAAAGCTCTCCAAACAGTTCAAAGCCTTTAGGCTCTTCAAGTTGAGATAAGGCCCATGCCAGACAACGCTTAACCATAGGGTCTGCCAAAAGTTTTGATTCGGAAAGAGAGAGCAATTCTTTTTTAAAGTGAAAATCTTTCAAGTGCCCCACCACATATAAAGCAGAAGAAAGAAGGCTTGGATTCTGCTCCTTTAAACAGTCTTGGATAAAAGATAGGTAGAGAGTTCGGGTCGCTTTAAAAGTAGCGAGTCCCATATATGCATTCGAACGGATTCGATTATTCGGTGAAGCCAAAAAGCGGCTAAAATAAGGAATTAAAGATTTATCTTTATAAAGACTTAAGGTTTCTAAAGTATTTGCGATCAGACGTTCATCCGAAGATTCAAGACCATTTAGTAAAAAAGGGATCGCTTTTTTGCCATACATGCTCGCCAAAACACTGGTAGCATTGAGCCGCACGCGCAGACTCTTCACCTTTTGATGGGCCAAAATAATATTAATCATAAATTGAACGGCACCGTATTGCTTCGAGGCACTGAGCGCATCTAAGACGGCGATTTGAATTTCTTCTTTCTCCGAATGAAATTCTTTAATCACGTAGCCCAAAGAATCTTGATGCTGGGAGTAACCGAGCCCCAAGATAATCGTCTTGCGGAGTAATTTCTTAGGATCTTCTTGGAGAAGAGTTTTCATCTTTTCTAAATAATTTTTTGGACGCAAGAACGATAAAGTCTGAACCGCCATGATAGAAGCCGTTTTAGACCCTGATTCTACGAACTGATACATGATTTGAATGAATCGTTTTCTAAATCGGCGCAGGGCCAAAAAGCTGATAGATAAACAAGCTAAGATGAGCCCTAAAATAACTTCTCGCTCGTGTGTTTCGCTTAACCAGCGCGTATAAGGAAAAATAAAGAAGAAAGGGATACCGGCAATCGTGTAATAAAATAGACTTTGCAAAGAGCGCAGCTCATTTCGGAATCGTCCCATAAACGAAGAAAAAATCATCTGATTTGAAGGCATGTATAAGCAATTTTCGGTCACTCGTTTCGTGATTTCTAGAAGGATAAAGAAATAAAAAGATTGAGTGAGTAACGTAGCAATTCCAACCAGCAAAAAACTTAAGATGTGGGTTTGAAGAAATTGAAGTGCAGAAATACGTTTTCGCTGGATCAGACGTCCGGTGATGGAGCTCACCACAATAATAATAGCGCTTGAGATAAAAATATAATTCATCGTCATTTGCTTAATCGCTTCATACGAATGTAATTCTTGCTTTAAAACCAGTTTCACCAAATATTCTTCGGAGATCTTACAAGCGCCAAAGCCCAGCGAGATAACGAGAAAGGCAAGTTTCAAATATTTAAAGGTGTTCTCTTTAACAGGAGGAGCCTCCTCCGACTTTTTAGAAAATTTGATTTCAATGTTTTTGGGTGGGCAAAATTGAAGCGCCGTAAAAAAAAGTAACACAAGAAATATTCCTACCCCCGTTAAAATCATCTCATCGGGCGATAAAGACACATGCAAAAGTTTTAAGAGAATAATAACAAGCAGGGCTCCCACTTCAAAAGAACTGACAATATAAGAAAAATACGATTGAGACCTAGCAGGATCCAAATGATTCATGGTGAGTTCTGTAGCCATCCACCGAAAAAAACCAATTCCGTAACAGGCCAGAAAAAACCAAGCTAGGGCTTTGAAAAAAGGGGAATGAAAAATAAAAACAAGTAAAAGAAGGGCTAGTATATAAAGAAAGATTGAAAAAACTGCAAAACTCGCGAACTTAATCTTTCTTAAACGAAATTGGGCTAGCAAGAGCGCAAGGCCGGTTCCGACAATCACACTAATATAAAAAGTGTAAATAGGCTGGGTCACACTCAAGAGAAAGGCTTGAGACCCTACTAAATTGAGGGTAATCGCAGAACCAGCAAGAATTCCAAACAGAAGAAGCGCTAGGCGATTATTTAAAAGCATGAACCTGCTATTTTACTATAGCTTCGAAGCTTCTCACAATCTTCCTTCCCTAAAAACGAAAAGTTTTTCGTTTAACAATTTTAACTTAAACTTAACATTTTTTTACTATTTGATTGCCCTTTTTTTTTTTTGGAATACCTTTAATTTCATGGCCAATTTAAAAGATCAAATTGAAGTGCTTCTTTCTAAAAAAGAACAAGCCCTTGAAATGGGGGGCAAAGAAGAAATCGAAAAACAGAAAAAAGCAGGTAAACGTTTGGTGCGTGAACGCATCCAACTTCTTTTTGACACAAACACTTTCATTGAACTGGGCCTTCTTGGCCAAAGCGAAGCTGATTCTAAAACCATTAAAGAAAAACAAACTCCAGCCGATGGTTGCATTACCGGTTACGGAAAAATTAATGGACGCCTTGCTTGCGTGATTGCTTATGATTTTACAGTGCTTGCCGGTAGCATTGGAGCGGTAGGTGAAAGAAAAGCGGCGCGTATTCGAGAAATGGCCTTGAAACAACGCCTTCCGATTATTTGGCTCTTAGATTCTGCCGGTGCGCGTATTCAAGAAATTGCGGGCTCTCACTTTGCTCAATCGGGCCAAATGTTCTTTGAACAAGTTCAACTTTCTGGGCTTGTGCCTCAAGTAGCTGCCATGATGGGCCCCTGCGCGGCAGGAACGGCT
>CAYWGE010000159.1:0-4833 GCA_964457215.1 uncultured Pseudomonadota bacterium | reverse complement strand
GCCGATCGTATACACTTTAATGCCGTAAGTGGCGGCGAGCTCGGCTGCTTTTTCGGGAGTGATGCTCCCTGCATTATTTCGACCATCCGTGAGAAGAATGATAACTTTGGATTTAGTAGGAAGGTCTTTGAGCCTTTTCACAGAAAGAGCCAGACCATCCCCAATTGCCGTCGCATCTCCGGCAGCCCCAATCTCGACTTGATCTAAAAAAGAAAGAAGCACATCGTAATCTAGGGTAAGGGGAACTTGGGTATAAGCCATTTCGCCAAAGATTACCATTCCAATGCGGTCGCTTTGGCGTTCTTTAATGAAATCCGAGACCACTTGTTTCACTGCTGTTAAGCGATCGACTTCACGGCCCCCAATTTTAAAATCGAGCGCCTGCATACTCCCTGAGGTATCAATCGTGAGAAGAATATCGACTCCTTCACTCGAAACCTCGGTGCGTAAATCCGCTCGTTCTGGTTTTGCTAAAGCGAAGATTAAAAGGATAAAAGCCAAAACACGCACAAGGAATGGAATCCAAAATACCAGCGGGGTAGACACACTCGCTAAATCCCCGGGTAAACTCAAAGAAGAATATTCTACACTTATGCGCTTGCGTTTTTTTTCAAAAATAAAAAAAACAGGCACTAGAAGAAGTAAAATCAAAAACAAAGGATGTTCAAAACGAAACATAATGAATCTTTTTACTAAACTACTGTTCTAATTAGAAACAGATGACAAAGGTTTTGTTCTTAGAAATTCTTTTGTTTCATTTCGTAAGCGCTGCAACTCTTGGCTGGTCGGAACAAAACGTGCAAATTTTACTAAATCCATATTTTGCAGAAGTTGAATCACCTGCTGCGTTTTTTCTGGCTCAAATAACGGACTCGCTTTGAGTAGTAAGGCCAATTCTTCGGTGGTGGCATCAATAGCATCTAACGAAAAACCCTCGTGCAAAAATTCCCGGACGATTTCACTCAAGCGAAAAAAATATTTGCGGGTTTGACCTTTTTCAAGCAAACCCAAGCGATCTAAATTTTCTAGAGCTTGCAGGGCCCTCTCATTGCAACCCAATGCTTTGGGCACAATCGGAATTTCTTTAGGTTTGGGCTCTGAATTTCTGAAAAGCCTCCAAAGAATAAAGAGGATAAGAAATAAAACAAGGCCGGCGGCTATCCAAAGCGGAAGGGCGGATATCGCCTGGATGGGCTTAATATCCAGAACATCGGTCATTTCTTGAAGAGAAGGAAGCGATTCAGCACTCATCTTTTCTTTTCCCGTTCTCTAAAAAGCCGGAGCAATGTATTCACATAATCTTGCTCAGGTGAAATGGGGCATGCGTCAATCCCTAATAATTGAAATCGGGTAAATAATTTATTTAATCTTTCATCTTGCCGCATCTCGAAAGATTTTTGAAAACTCGTTGAACTTGTATTCACCCAGACTTTTTTTCGGTCCTCTAAATCCGAGAGCAAGACCCATCCTAAATCAGGCATCTTCTTTTCGCAGCCATCGAGCAAAACCAAAGAAATCAAATCATGACGACGGGACGCGATGCCTAAAGCTTTTTCAAAATCTGGGGCGATAAAATCCGAAAGAACAAAGCAAACGGCCTTACGGGGCAGAACTCGCGCCAAAAACTCCAGGGCATTGGCTAAATTACTACCCTTCCCTTTGGGCTTAAAAGTTAGGACCTCTCGAATAACCTGCCAAACGTGACCCGCCCCTTTTTTAGGGGGAATATATTTCTCTACTTCATCTGTAAAAGTAATGAATCCAACTTTATCGTTACTTTTAATAGCGGCATAAGCCAAGACCGCCGCAAGTTCTGCAGCTAATTCACGCTTCGAAGATTGATGAGTTCCAAAATCGAGAGAAGCCGAGGCGTCCATTAAAAAAACAACCGACAGCTCGCGCTCTTCGCGAAAAATTTTTACGTAGGGATTTCCCATGCGCGCTGTCACGTTCCAATCAATCGCGCGCACATCATCACCAGGCTGGTATTCGCGCACTTCTTCAAATTCCATCCCTAAGCCCCGAAAGGCGCTCTCATATTCCCCTGCAAAAATCTCAGACGCCAAGAACTTGCTTCGAATTTCGATTTGTTTGATTTTATATAAGAGTTCTTTAGATAACATAAGAGAGATAAGCTTCTTAAACTTTCTTCAATCGAAGAGGAATTAAGGAACCTCTACATTATCAAAAATCTTATGGATGATTTGATCGGTGGAAAGCCCTTCGGCCTCTGCTTCATAGGTGGTGATCAAGCGATGCCGAAGCACATCTAAACCAATAGTTTTTACATCTTGGGGCGTAACATAAGCGCGCCCTTGTAAAAAGGCGTAGGCTTTCGACACTTGATAAAGATAAATCGATGCACGCGGTGAAGCTCCAAACTGAATATAATTTTCGAGTTTTAAGCCAAGGGCTTTGGGTTCACGCGTTGCAAAGACGACTCGGACAATATAATCTTTTACTTTAGGATCAATATAGACCTGATCAATCACAGACCGAATGGCTCTTAAATCATCCGGCCCAAAACGAGGGGTCAGTTGAATTTGAGAAAGTTGTTGGGCCCGATCAATAATGGCCGCCTCTTCTCCCTGGCTCGGATAACTAATATTTAATTTAAGCATGAAACGATCGACTTGTGCTTCGGGCAACGGATAGGTTCCTTCTTGTTCAATGGGATTTTGCGTCGCTAAAACGATAAAAGGAGAAGGAAGCTGAAAGGTTTGATCGCCAATCGTGACCTGGCGCTCTTGCATGGCTTCAAGTAAGGCCGACTGAACTTTTGCCGGCGCTCGGTTAATTTCGTCCGCTAAAATAATATTGGCAAACACAGGACCTTTTTTAACGCCGAATTCTTGTGTCTTAGGATTATAGATCTGAGTTCCAATCAAATCGGCAGGAAGTAAATCAGGAGTAAATTGAATTCTTTTAAAAGAGGCTTTTAAAATTTGCGCCAGGGCTTTTACTGCCGTTGTTTTTGCAAGACCAGGCACCCCTTCAACTAAAATATGCCCATCCATTAAGAGACCAATCACCAAACGTTCGAGCAAATAACGCTGCCCAATAATCACTTTACCGAGTTCTTCAAAGATAGATGAAATAATAGGATGATATCGACGAATACGTTCAGTCACTTCTTGAATATCCGGCTGCATACTTTCTATCCCTTTCTTGGTAAGGCCTTCAAAAATCTATTTCTTGAACGGCTTTAGAAGAATCAAACACCTTGCTGCTTCTATCCCTTTCTTCTATTTAGAAGATCTAATGGTAAGGGATTGCACCTATCATCTTAAATTAATAAAGAAGAAAGGTGCTAAAACTTTTGATTCTTCTAGCTTCCCCAATGGCGGCAGTAGAGCCATTGGGGAAAAAGTGAAAGAAATAGATTTTTGAAGGCCGAAAATTATCCCCAAAATCCCTTTTTCTTTTTCGACTTTTTCTCTTTTACAACAGGCTTGTCTTTTTCTAAATCGCTAAATTCCTGCAAAATCTCTCGCTGACGCTCAGTTAAGTGTGTAGGAGTTGTCACGTGTATCTTTAAAATTAGGTCTCCTTTTTTTCCACCTCTTAAGTCTGCAAATCCTTTACCTTTCAAAACCACTGTTTCTTCAGAATCGATTCCTTCGGGAATTTCAACTTCGGTGGTTTCATCGAGCAATTCGACAGGTACTTTATCTCCTAAAGCTGCTTGTGTCATTGAAATTGAGAAGTCTTTGCACAGATTGAGTCCTTCGCGGTGAAAATGAGGATGATCTTTAACCATCAACACCACATACAAATCTCCGGGAGGGCCCTTCAAGGTTCCGGGACCACCTTCTCCTCGCAGAACAAGGCGATTTCCCGACTCCACACCCGCAGGCACTTTAACTTTAAGTTTTTTTTCTTTTTCGACATGCCCCGCGCCGGAACAAACTTTACAAAGAATTTTTACAATTTCTCCTTCTCCATGGCAATGCGAACAGGTGCTCGAAATTCTAAAGAAGCCTTGAGTATGATAAACCTCGCCTCTTCCCTGACAAGTTGGACATGTCGCAGGCTTCGACGAAACCGGATGCCCTAAACCTTCGCACTCTTCGCATTCTTCTTCTTTGCGAACCTTAATCTCCTTTTCGCAACCCGTGTAAGATTCGATAAACTCAATGGGGAGATCGTAACGAAAATCATCACCGCGGCGAGGGCGTCGACTTTTCTTGCCTCCCCTTCCCGAAAAGCCAAAAAAATCTTCAAAGACATCTCCAAACGAACTAAAAATATCCTCCACATTATGGAAAGGGTGGAAATCGGTGCCCGATAAACCCGCATGACCATATTGATCGTAAATTTGGCGTTTTTGAGAATCGGAGAGCACTTCATAAGCTTCGGAGGCGAGTTTAAAATTCTCCTCAGCAACTTTATCTCCAGGATTTCGGTCCGGATGATATTTTAACGCCGATTGACGGTAAGCTTTTTTGATTTCCTCACCTGAGGCCTGTTTTGAGATCTCTAATACTTCGTAATAATCACGTTTAATCATGGTTTCCTCTGCCTTCGGCGGTCTAACCCTTTCGTCTCTTAAGCTTAGATTCCGTTATGGCTTCGCTGGATGTAGTTAATTCTCTAGCGGCGTAAAAATAGTCATTCTTTGCGACTTGTCGAGGGTTTTCCTCAAAATATTTTCATCCTTGCCTTGACATTACCCAGAAGCAACTTATATCTGCCTCATCGTTATTTTTATTAAACACTTAGACTTGTTAACCTTTTTATAAAGATAAAGGAAATTGTATGGGAAAAATGATCGGAATTGATCTCGGAACCACCAACTCTTGTGTCGCTCTCATGGAGGGCAGCACTCCCAAG
>CAYWGE010000158.1:0-4853 GCA_964457215.1 uncultured Pseudomonadota bacterium | reverse complement strand
ACCCAACTCTATCGCTGGCAAGAAAACCCTGAGGTCAGCTATCTCTATTCCGAAACCTCTCAAGCAGAAATTGATTTTTATTTTGAGGATTGCGCATTTGAACTCAAATCAAAGGGAAACCCCACCCCTAAACAATGGGCTATTCTGAACAATTGCCCTCAGGCTTTTGTGTTAAAAAAAGAAAAAATTCCACTGATGGCCTATTTGCTGGGAGAAGGAAGAAAAAGTGAATAACTTGTGAAAAGGAAGTGCAGAATTTTTTTTATTTTTTTTATTTTTAAAAAAAATTCTTAAATTACTCATCGCTTTTCCCCAAGGGAAAATCTTGTCTTTTCTTCATTCAAAAGAGCCTGCTCGTTTTTTAAGCAGGGGGGCTGTGAACAGTTTCTCGTGCACATCAAAAAAACCCCGTTGACATCCTATATCTAGCGGAGCGATAATATTTTCATACAAGATATAGTGGTTTGTGGGTTTTCTGACAATAGGGTCAGAAAGGCCTAAAATCCCCGGATTTTTGAATTTTTTAGGATATTTAAGAGGGAATTACCTGTGGAAATCTCCAAAGATACCCACAGTTTTTGTCTCTTGAATTTCTCAAAGAGTTTAAAGCGAAGGGGCAAACTTAAAATCTATCCTTATAGGGAGGAATCGTCCATGGCTCTCCGCTCTTCAGACCTTAAAAACCGCATCGAAAAACGTAAAGCAACCCAGGCCGCCCCAAGGCAAAAAGGGCTTAAAATTTCTCGTCGCTTTACTACCAAGGGCCGCAACCCCTTAGACCAAGTTCAATACAAACAATGGTCTTCAATTATTACCGATCCGGATGGTTCGGTTGTTTTTCGAATGGATGCCGCAGAAGCCCCTGCGGATTGGAGCCAACTTGCCGTTGATATTTTAGTTAAAAGTTATTTTCGTAAAGCTGGTGTTCCCGGGATTGGACACGAAGTGAGTGCCAAGCAAGTCGTTCACCGAATTGCTCATTCGATTCGTACCGCAGGCGAAAATTTTGGCGCTTATTTTTCAAGTGCTGAAGATGCCCAGGCCTTTGAAGACGAGCTCAAATACTTGCTCATTACTCAACGGGGCGCCTTTAATTCACCGGTGTGGTTTAATTGTGGACTCTGGCACGAATACGGCATTGAAGGCTCAGGGGGTAATTTTTTCTGGGATCCGCAAAGTGATGCATTTCGCGAAACAAAAACAGCCTATGCAAATCCGCAATGCTCTGCCTGTTTTATTCAACATGTGAATGTTGATTTCATGAGTTTGTTTGATTTAGCCAAAAACGAGGCGCGACTTTTTAAATATGGTTCGGGTACCGGCACCAATTTTTCACGCATTCGGGGAAAACAAGAAAAACTCTCCGGAGGCGGTACTTCTTCAGGACTCATGAGCTTCTTAGAAGTCTTAGATAAGGGCGCTGGGGCCACAAAATCGGGTGGCACCACACGACGCGCGGCCAAAATGGTCGTGCTTGACATGGATCACCCTGAGATTGTCGATTTTATTAATTGGAAAGTAAAAGAAGAAAAGAAAGTGGCGGCTCTCATTGCCGGGGGTTACACCTCGGATTTCAATGGGGAGGCCTACCATACTGTCTCAGGACAAAACTCCAACAACTCGGTTCGCGTGAGTGATGAGTTCATGCAAGCGATTTTAGACGGCGGAGAATGGAAAACAATTTTCCGAACAACGGGTCAAGTCTCTGATACCTACAAGGCTCAAGAACTTTTTGATCAAATTTGTTTTGCCGCTTGGGCTTGCGCCGATCCAGGGGTGCAATTTGATACCACCATTAATCGTTGGCACACTTCAAAAAATACCGATCGTATTTATGCCTCAAACCCCTGCAGTGAATACATGTTTTTAGATGACTCGGCCTGTAATTTATCCTCAATCAATCTTGCTAAATTTTTAAGGGCCGATGGAGGATTTGACATCGAAGGGTATCGCCATGCCATCCGCATATTCTTTATGGCCCAAGAAATTTTAGTGGATTTTTCAAGCTATCCGAATCTTCCCATTGCGCGCAACTCGCACGATTATCGTCCGCTGGGTTTGGGTTATGCCAATCTCGGATCCCTACTCATGCAGTTGGGAATTCCTTATGATTCCGATAAAGGTCGCTCGATCGCTAGTGCCTTAACCGCGATTTTGTGCGGACACGCCTACAAAGTTTCGGCCGAGATGGCCCGGGAAAAAGGACCCTTCCGCGGTTATCCTCTCAACCGCGAGCCCATGCTCGATGTTATGCGCATGCATCGCGCTGCTTCTTATCAAATTGGCGAAGACTGCCCTTCGGAACTGTTACGCGCAGGCCAACAAGATTGGGATGAAGCGGTCCAGCTCGGTGAAAAATTTGGTTACCGCAATGCGCAAGCCACAGTTCTTGCTCCCACCGGGACTATTGGTCTTTTAATGGATTGCGATACCACCGGTATTGAACCCGATTTTGCCTTAGTGAAATTTAAAAAATTAGCAGGCGGTGGATACTTTAAAATCATCAATCAATCGATTCCTCCCGCACTCGAGCGTTTGGGTTATAATGCCAAACAAATTAGTGACATCGTCACTTACGTGCGCGGAACTTCTTCTTTAAAAGCAGCACCCCATATCAACGAAGATTCCCTGAAAGCCAAAGGTTTCTCCGAAGAAGATTTAGCCACACTTGAAAAGAAGCTCGAAAGCGTTTTTGAACTTTCTCAAGCTTTTAATCATTTCACACTGGGGGCGCCTACTCTAGAGCGTATTGGTTTCTCGCGAAACGAATTCGAAGCCCCTCACTTCAATTTACTCAAGCGCCTTGGATTTAGTGAGGCTGAAATTAACGAGGCCAATGAGGTGATTTGTGGTCGTATGACGATCGAAGGCGCTCCGCATTTAAAAACGGAGCACCTTCCAGTGTTTGATTGCGCAAACAAATGTGGCGCAACCGGTAAACGTTTCTTGGCTGCTATGAGTCACGTCCGAATGATGGCCGCGGCTCAACCGTTTATTTCTGGCGCCATTAGTAAAACAGTTAATCTTCCGAATGAAGCGACAGTTGAAGATGTGAAGGAAATTTATCTCGAAGGCTGGCGTTTAGGACTCAAAGCCATTGCGCTCTACCGCGATGGTTGCAAACTTTCTCAACCGCTTTCCAGCGGAACTAAAAATGCAGAAGCTTCCGAAAAAGAAGCCGCACGTCCGGCCCCTGTCACTCCCGAACTAAAACGCAAGCGCTTGCCTGTGAAACGACACGGCTTTACCCAAGAAGCGCGGGTGGGTGGACACAAAGTCTATATGCGTACCGGAGAATATGCCGATGGTTCTTTGGGAGAAATTTTCATCGATATGCACAAAGAAGGCGCCGCCTTCCGAAGTATGATGAACTGTTTCGCCATTGCGATTTCATTGGGACTCCAATACGGCGTACCCCTCAAAGAATATATCGATTGTTTCACCTTTACTCGGTTTGAACCTCAAGGCGTGGTCGATCACCCCAATGTGAAATTTGCAACTTCGGTGATTGATTATGTGTTCCGAGTCTTAGGTATGGAATATTTAGGACGCACGGATTTTGTTCAGGTGAAACCGGCCGATGGTGAACTCTTGCACCATGCCCTTCTTGAACAACAAATGAAAACAAAAGAAGCCGACCCCGCTGCCAATGTTGCAAAGGCTACTCTACCGCCTAAATTGGCAGTCATCGAAGGCGATAAGAAAGAAAATTTAGCAAGCACGGGAAGCCCACTTTCGGATCAGCTTTCCACAATGATGGGAGATGCACCTTTCTGCGACGGTTGTGGTCACATCACCGTTCGGAATGGAGCTTGTTACAAATGCCTGAATTGTGGGAACTCCATGGGCTGCTCGTGAGGATCCCTCTCCTCTACCCCTTTCCTCTATTTTAATTTTCAAATGTGAGGGGTTGCACCTCACCTTCAGAAATCGAATAGGGGAAAGGTGCTAGTCAAAAAGGCGTTCCGTTTCACGGAGCGCCTTTTGTTTTTCAATTACTTTTGCTTTTTTTCCCCCTTTGTAAAAGGGGGACTTAAGGGGGATTTTACAATAGAGACTTCCTTAATATAAGGTACTTTTCTATCAGAAAATCCCTCCCAACCTCCCTTTTTCAAAGGGAGGAGCCAAATAGGAAAATTTTCACCATTGTCCACTAATGATTTCCTTCACCTCTTGAATAGTCCCCGCCTCTAGAATTTTTTGAACTGTCTCTTGAGTTTTTTGATAAGACAAAGTCCGAATCAAATTTTTAATGACGGGAATATTTGAAGGGATCATCGAGAGTTGGTCGATCCCTAAACCAATCAGTAATGGCACCAATTGAGGATCTCCCGCCACTTCACCACAAATTCCCACAGGTTTTTGGGCGGCGTGAGCGGCTTGAATAATTTGGTGTAACGAGGCAAGCACGGCGGGATGCAGAGGCTCAAAAAAAGCAGCTACTTTTTCATTATTTCGATCGACCGCCAAAGTGTATTGAATGAGATCGTTTGTTCCCACACTCAAGAAATCGGCCTCTTTGGCCAGTAAATGAACAAGCTGAACGGCGGAGGGAACTTCGATCATAATCCCAAAAGGAATAGAGCTCGCATACGGAATACCTTCTTTTTTGAGTTGTTCTTGGCAATCAACCCAAATTTTTTTAACGGCCCGTAGTTCTTCTAAGCCCGAAATCATCGGAACCAAAACACGCATTTTTCCAAGCACCGAGGCACGCAGCAAGGCTTTGAATTGAGTTCGCAAGATTTCAGGCTTTGAAAGGCTTAAGCGAATGGAACGATAACCCAAAAAAGGATTGGGTTCTTCGTGAAGATTTAAGCTCAATAGCCAACATTGTAAACCTGTAAAAATAC